>JBBIUO010000192.1:0-8046 GCA_037440205.1 Chloroflexota bacterium | reverse complement strand
CGGGCTTCGACCTGGGCAACTCTCCCCGCGAGTTTGCGCCGGAGCGCTGCCGCGTTGCGTTGAGTCTCAAACGACTGCTTCCCAACCCATGGGAAAAGGCGGCCAGCGAATTTCCGGAAGGAAGCGTTCAAAACGCTATCATCACCAATGTGCTTTCCTTTGGCGCGTTTGCCCGGCTCGATGCCGGCGTCGAAGGCCTCATCCACGTTTCCGAGATTCCGCAGGCGAACGGCAAACCCTTGAAGGAATTTCTTTCCGAAGGGCAGAGCGTGCAGGTGCGTATTTTGCATCTTGAACCCGCGCACCAGCGCATGGGTTTGAGCATGAAACTCCAATAAAAATAAATGTCCGAATCGCCGCATGTTCCTGCCCCGCGCAATGACTGGCTCGAACGACTCGCCCGTTTCAATACGCAGTTTGGCCGCTTCCTGCGGGATGCGGCGGGCGTATTGTTCATCGCGTTTGCGTTGATGTCCCTGCTCGCCATTTTTGAATCCATTGCCCTTCAATTGATTAATGGAGGCGGGACGGCTCCCAATTCAGTCATGGGCGGCGGGATCGTTCTTTCCTTCGTCGCAAGTCGTTTGCGGCTTTGGTTTGGATTGGGCAGTATCCTCATCATTTTTGGAATTGGATATTTTGGATATTGGCTGATTCGACGCGACAAAAACGAAATCCTGTGGGGGCGGTTCATCGCATTGGAACTCGCCTCTCTCCTGACCCTGGGCCTGTTCGCTGTTTTGGGAGGCAATGACATCACCCAGGCAGAATCCGGCTGGGCCGGCGGGCGCCTCGGCTGGGGACTCGTCACGCTGGCATGGCGCATGATGGGCGAGGTCGGCGGCACGCTTGTCCTCTTCCTGCTCTGGCTGTTGATGGGCGTGACCGGGTTTGGGTTGTGGTCAAAACTCGAAGCCTGGTTATTGCATCTTGCCGGCGAAGCGCCGCCGGTGGTTGTGGCAACCCCGGTTCCTTCGGAAGTGGAGCAGGACCAGCAGCCCGCAAAATCTGTTGCGCCAAAGAAGAAACCGCAACCCATCCCTGCTGAATTCCGCACCTCGCTGAAACCGCACGATAAAAAAGAGGAGAAGCCGGCCAAGCCACGTCCGCGCGGCGAGGACCTTCCACCCCTGCACATCCTTCTTGCCGAATCAGCCACCCGCGCGGATGAACGCACCATCAACCAGACCGCCGGTCTCATCATGAAGACCCTCGCCGATTTCGGCATTCCCGCCACGGTGATCGGTTATCGAGTCGGCCCATCGGTCACGCAATTTGCGGTGCAGCCGGGCTTCATCAAAAAACCCGGCACCGACGAAGAGGACGTGCAACAAATGAAAGTGCGCGTGGCGCAGATCGCCTCGCTGGAAAAAGATATCGCGCTGGCATTGTCGGCTCAACGTCTGCGCATCGAAGCGCCGGTGCCCGGCAAACCCTACGTGGGCATCGAAGTGCCAAATACGCATAGTTCCGTTGTACGGTTGAAGACCCTGCTTGAATCGGACTCGTTCAATAAAATGAGCGCGCCGCTCAGCATTGCGCTTGGGCGGGATGTGTCGGGCAATCCTCTCGTCGCCGATCTCTCGCGGATGCCGCACCTGCTCATTGCGGGCGCGACCGGCTCCGGTAAATCGGTGTGCATCACATCCATCGCGGCCTGCCTCGCCATGAACAACACGCCCGAAGATTTGCGCATGGTCATGATCGACTCGAAAATGGTGGAGTTGATCCGCTTCAACGGACTGCCGCACGTGTATGGCCGCGTCGAAACAGACCTGAATCGTATCATGGGCGTGTTGCGCTGGGTGGTCATGGAAATGGAACATCGCTATCGCCTGCTCGAATCAGCCCACGCCCGCGACCTGGATTCCTACAACCGCAAAATGACCCGCAAAGTGGAAGGCAAACCTTTGCCGCGCATCGTCGTCATGGTTGATGAACTGGCTGACCTGATGATGTCTGCCCCGGATGTCACCGAACACAACCTCGTGCGCCTCGCGCAAATGGCGCGCGCTACGGGCATTCATCTTGTCGTCGCCACACAACGTCCCTCCACTGATGTTGTCACAGGTTTGATCAAAGCCAATTTCCCGGCGCGTTTGGCGTTCGCGGTTGCCTCCGGCATTGATAGCCGCGTCATCCTCGATTACACCGGCGCAGAGACCCTGCTTGGACGCGGCGACATGCTCTTCCTCAATCCTGAGGTGGGCAACCCGGTTCGCGCGCAGGGTGTCATGGTCACCGACATGGAAATCGAACGAATCATCTCCCACTGGCAGAAGAACAGCGATATTTCCGTGGAAGACGCCCCGCCGTGGGAAAAAATTCTTCAAGAGGCTGGCGAAGATGAAGATGACGGCCTCGTGGAACAGGCGGTTTCGATTGTGCGTCACAGCCAGCGCGCCTCCGCCTCGCTGCTGCAACGCCGCCTGCGGATCGGTTATCCGCGCGCGGCACGGTTGCTCGATCAACTTGAAGCGATGGGCGTCGTCGGCCCCTCCCAGGGCGGCGGCAAGGAGCGCGATGTGCTGGTCAGCGAAGATGATGAAGAAAACGAAAAGCCCGAAGAGGAAGGGAAATGAAACCAACGTTCAGCGATCAACTGCGCCGCATTTTTAAAAGCATTCTCGATCCCATCGGCGCATTTCTAAACCGCACCGGCTTGACTCCCAACGCCATCACCCTGTTGGGATTGGCCGGCACAACGGTCGGCGCGTACATTCTTTCGCAGGGAAAAATCACAACCGGCGGCATCATGCTGTTCCTCTCTGTGCTCGTGGACGCATTCGACGGCACGATGGCGCGTCTGCGCGGCGAGCCCAGCGACTTTGGCGCCTTCGTCGATTCGGTCAGCGACCGCTACGCCGAATTCATCACCTTCGGGGGGCTTTTGTATTATTTCCTTTCGCTGGATGATACCCCCGGCGTGGTGATGACATTTGCGGCCACTGCCGGCTCGGTGCTGGTCTCCTATGTCAAAGCCCGCGCCGAGGGATTGGGTTTTACCGCCAAGGTCGGCCTGCTCACGCGCGTGGAGCGTTACATCGTTTTGATTCCCCTGCTTATATTCAATCAACCCTTCCTTGCGGTTTCCATCATCGCCCTGCTTGGAAACATCACCGCCTTCCAGCGCATCCTTCACGTCCGCGTGCAGGGGCATGAACGCATGAAAAAAGTCCGCGAAAGCAAAGAGTACATCCATTAGATGAGCGAAGGCTTCTCGCTGGGTCCGCTGTTTCTGCGCTGGAACGGCCTCCTGCTTGCGCTCGGCGTTGGGCTGGGCGCATTGCTTTCTGCTTTCGAGGCGAAGCGCCGCGGCTACGACGCGGACATCATCTATTATCTTTTCCTGCCTTTGACGGTTTGGGGGACGATCGGTGCGCGCCTTTGGCATATCCTCACCCCGCCTCTTTCTTCCGTTGAGCTTGGTCTGACAACCGATTATTATTTTTCCCACCCGTTGGATTCCATCGCGATCTGGTCCGGCGGCCTGGGATTCCCCGGCGCATTGATCGGCGGTTCGCTTGCCCTGCTGTATTTCGCGCGGAAAAACGATGCCTCCTTTTTGGAACTGGCCGACCTGCTGGCTCCCGGCATTGCTCTCGCGCAGGCGATTGGCCGCATCGGCAATTACTTCAACCAGGAGTTGTACGGTTTACCCACAACTCTGCCACTAAAGGTTTTCATTGACCTGGCTCATCGCCTGCCCGGGTTCGAGACGGTGAACTTTTATCATCCATTGTTTGCATACGAATCTCTATCGAGCCTTGTAAATTTGATATTGCTTTTGTGGCTTGCCCATCGTTTTGCCGAGACGCTCAAGGCCGGGGATATTTTCCTTGTTTACCTTGGCTTTCATGCTTTTGTCCGTTTCCTGCTTGAGTTCCTTCGCCTCGATGTGGCGCTCGTGAGTGGAATCAATATCAACCAGGCCTTTTTTGCGATTGCATTTGTCTTTGCGGGAATCAGCCTGTATTTGCGTCGCCGCCCCGTACGGGAACTGTAAGGTCTTGCCAGGCTCGATGGGGAATAAAATAGAGATTGATTGACAAGGAATCACTATGATAGAAACTCACGATCTCAGCAAGCAATTTCACGATTTTATGGCCGTGGATGGCGTCAACATTTCAGTTGAAGCAGGACAGATTTTGGCGTTGCTGGGGCAGAACGGCGCCGGCAAGACCACCACCGTCCGTATGTTGACCGCGTTGTTGAATCCGACGCGCGGTTGGGCAAGGGTGGCCGGGTATGACGTTGTGAAAAACGGGCATGACGTCCGCTCGTCTGTTGGGGTGCTTACGGAGCAGCACGGCTTGTACATGCGGATGACCGCGGTGGAATACCTCGACTTTTTTGGAAAGGTCTATGGCCTTTCGCCTTCTGCGAGAAAATCCCGCAGTGACAATTTACTCGATTACTTTGGTTTGACCGAGGCATCGAAACGCAGAATTGGCGAATACTCGAAAGGGATGCGTCAGAAACTGGCGCTGGCCCGCGCCATGATGCACGATCCCGGCGTACTTCTGCTCGATGAACCCACCTCGGCGATGGATCCCGAATCGGCGCGGCTGGTGCGGGATGAGATCGCGCGGTTGAAATCTTCGCAACGGACGATTGTCATTTGCTCGCATAACCTGACCGAAGTGGAGGCGCTTGCCGACCGGATCGCGATCATCTATCGCGGACGCATTCTTCTGCAAGGCTCACTGGACGATTTAAAGAAGGAAGTGCTCGGGTTGCCGGAATACGAGATCAAGTTCACCGATGCCTGGGATTCGAGTAGGTTGAAACTGCCCGAGGGTGTGGAACTGCTCTCTCGGACGGCGACCAGTTTGAAGGTCCGTGTGAAGCGGCCGCAGGAATCCAATCCATTGCTGTTGAAGGCGTTGTCCGATGAATCGGCTCCTATGATGGCGTTCCAGGAAGAGTCGCGCACGCTGGAGCAGGTGTATCTTAAAGTGATGGCGGAGGCAAAAGGACGTGAGTATGTTCAGTAAATTGAGGCCGGTGTGGCTTGTGGCGGGACGGGAGTTGAAGGATCAATTCCGCGACTGGCGTGTGTTGACGCCGATGGCGATCCTTGTGCTTTGTTTTCCGTTTCTGATGAATGAGTTTGCCAGGCAGACCGTTGACTTTTTGAATCAATACGATGCGAACCTGATCCTGGACCGGCTGGTACCGTTCTCGACCATGATCATCGGCTTTTTCCCGATCACGGTCTCGCTCGTGGTTGCGCTGGAGTCGTTCGTGGGTGAAAAGGAGCGCGGGACGATTGAGCCCATTTTGAGCGCGCCGCTGGATGACTGGCAGTTGTATTTTGGAAAACTGCTGGTGGGTGTGGCTACTCCATTGACGGCAAGTTATCTTTCCATCGCGTTGTATCTCATCATGGTCGCCCGCCAGGGATTGGGAATGCCATCCTTTAGCGTGATGGTGCAGTTGCTTCTGTTGACGACCGCGCACGCCACGTTGATGGTGAGCGCGGCCATTGTGATCTCGGTGCAATCCACCACGGTGAAGGCCGCGAATTTGCTTGCATCGTTCATCGTCATTCCCGTTGCCATTTTGATGCAGGGTGAGGCGGTGATGTTGTTTTGGGGAAATGAACGGATATTGTGGCTGGCTGTTGCCGGAGTGATGATTATTTCCCTGTTGTTGATTCGCGTGGGGATCGCGCATTTTCAACGGGAATATTTGCTCGGCCGCGAGATCGATACGATCAACCTGAAATGGATCTGGCGCACGTTCTGGAAAAATTTTTTGGACGGGGCGGTTTCCCTTCGCGATTGGTATGGGCGTGTCTTGAGGAATGCCATGCGGCGGCTTCTCCCGGCGGTGCTTGCCGTGACGCTGGTCGCGGGCGTCAGTTTGTGGATGGGCTACGACTGGATCATGGTCAATGTTTCGCCGGTGATCGAGAGGGCATCTCCCGAACGGCTTGAAAAAATTGCGCAGGGCACACGCGAAATGCCCGGACTGGCGAACCTGCAGGGAAGCATCAATGCGCCGTTCCTGTTCATGAATAACACCCGCGCGGTGACGCTGATATTTTTTGCGGGATTGTTTTCCTTTAGCGTGCTGGGCATTTTGCTGTATATGATCAACATCGGGTTGATCGGCGGCGTGTATGCGCTGTTGGAGTTGCTTGGCGTTCAGCCGTTGCCGATCTTTCTTGCGGGAGTTCTGCCGCACGGAGTATTCGAATTACCCGCCTTGATGATAGGAAGCGCCGCCGTGTTGTACATTGGCGCGGCTCTCGTCACACCGCAAACGGGTAAGTCCATGGGCGAAGTGATCCTTGAACTGCTTGCAGATTGGATGAAGGTTTTCCTTGGGCTTGTGGTGCCCCTGCTGGCGGTGGCTTCCGTAATCGAGGCGTATATCACGCCCGTTCTTTTGGCGGGGATAGTGGAGTAGGCGTTACGGGGTTTTCCCCTGCGAAAATTTCATCATCCCGGGGCCTTATGAAGCCGCAAAGATGTTGCTTTTCTTTGCGGTTTTGCGTTACGCCTTTCGTAAATTGGTTCTCTGGCATCTGGTGTAGCCACAGAGTATCCATGAAAGGGTTACATCCCGAAAGATGAAAATACCGTCCCGAAGGTTTTCGTGCAGGATATTTGTCTTTCCAGAATCCTTTGGGACGTTTTTCATATCAGACCACAGAGTATCCATGAAAGGATTTCACCCCGAAGGATGAAAATCGAACCACGGAGACACAGAGTCACGGAGTTTTTTTCTCTGTGTCTCCGCGCCTCGGTGGTTTGCTCTTGAAGTTTATTTTCATATCAGAAAGTGAGTTTTGGGTTTTTTCTCAAAGGTCTCTGTGCGCTCTGTGGCGGGGCGACCCCACTTAATCCCAAAGAACCCGTAAATCGATAATCAGTACTTCACGAAAGCGCGTAATTGGCGTTCTCTAACGCCTAATTTGCGCCAGAGAGCGCAAACTACGCGAGGTTTTCGTGATCTACTGATAATAAAACTGCGATTCACGAAGGCAGGAATGTAGGTTAAGATAAGCCCATGTCAAAAGTAGTAATTCTTGGTTCATCCAATGCGATTCCCACGAGAGACAACGAGACCACACACATGGTTCTGATCGGCAGGGAGCGCATGGTGCTGATCGATTCCGGGAGCAATCCCATTGTGCGGCTCGAACAGGCCGGGCTGGATTTCAACGCCCTCACGGATATTATCCTGACGCATTTCCACCCGGACCATGTCTCCGGAATCCCGCTCCTGCTTATGGATATGTGGCTGTTGGGACGCGAGTTCCCCCTTCATATCTACGGCCTGCATTACACGCTCGACCGCCTGGAGGGGTTGATGGGGTTTTACAACTGGTCGGATTGGCCGGACTTTTTCCCTGTGATCTTCCATCGTTTGCCGCTCAAGGAAATGACGCCCGTTCTGGAATGCCTCGATTTCAACATCCTCGCATCCCCTGTGCATCATTTCATCCCAAATATCGGATTGCGCGTGGAATTTTCCCACGTTCAAAAGGTCTTGGCCTATTCATGCGACACCGAACCGTGCGACGAGGTGGTGCGCCTGAGCAAGGATGCAGATATCCTGATCCATGAAGCCACTGGCGAAACCCCTGGTCATTCCTCGGCGAGGCAGGCGGGCGAGATCGCAAGAAAAGCAGGCGTGGATAAGTTGTGCCTGATCCATTATCCCAGCGGTCAGTACGCAAGCGGCGACCTTGTTGAAGAAGCGAGCACAACCTTCACCGGCACAGTCACCCTGATGAAGGATTTCATGGTGTTGAACTTTGGAAAAAGATTACCCCTCTCCCATTTTGGAAGAGGGGACAGGCGCAATGGCGTCAGGCGGGAAAAGATCTACCAGCCTGAAATATAAGGTTCCCACTCGCCGTTATCGGTCAGATGCCGGCCAAAGATGTACGCGGCGTTGGTGGGCGGCTCCCTTGGGATGTGCAAAAGACGCATGTGCGCCTCGTCCACGTTGCGGCCTCCCTTGCGGTGATTGCAGGCGGAACAAGCCGCCACAAGGTTCGTCCAGATATGCTGGCCTCCCAAATGGCGC
>JBBIUO010000191.1:6096-8068 GCA_037440205.1 Chloroflexota bacterium | reverse complement strand
AAATTGTTCGGCGGGAACCCGAAAGGATACCGAGATCATCCATACGAAAGGCAGGAGCATGGTCAACGCGCCGAGGATGAGGAAGGCATAGGTGACGACATCGAGGATGGTTTTGTAAATGGACTTGGACATGAACCGCTCCTATTCGTAGGTCACGTAGCGGCGTTCCCACCAGAACATGACCGCCATGAAGACTGCGACGAGAATCGCAAGTTGAATGGCTTGCGCGCTGGCATCGCCCATGCGGAAGAAATGAAAGGCGTTGCGATAGATCGAATACACCGCTACAGGAACGGAACTGTCGCCCTGTCCGCGCCGCGTGAGCATGTAGATGTAGTCGTAGGCTTGAAAGGCATTGATGGCGGAGATCAACGTTTGGAAGAAAATACTTGGCGTAACCAGTGGCAGCGTGACCCTGAAAAACTGCTGGAAGTCGCTCGCCCCGTCCAATGACGCGGCTTCGTAGTAATCGCGCGGAATGGCGGTGAGACCTGCCAGAAAAATAATCATGCCTTCGCCGATCGCGCCCCACACGTTGACGATGACCACCGACATCATGGCGTTATCCGTACACAGCCAACAAATGGGAGTGAAGCCCAGGGACTCGAGCGCAAAGTTAAGGATGCCCGTCTCTTTGCCGTAGATCATGTTCCAGACCAGCGCGGTGGCGACGGCGGATGTCACTGTTGGCAGGAAGTACACGGTGCGGAAAAAACCAACGCCGCGAATCTTGCGGTTGAGCAAAACAGCCAGCAACAAGGAAATGATCACCACCCCAGGCACATATAGCGCGGAAAATTTTAGCGTGTTCGTGAAGGCTTCGATGTAATCCTTGTTCTCGAAGAGTTGAACATAGTTCTCCGCGCCCGCCCACTTTGGAGCGTTGATCAAGTCCCAGTTAAAGAGACTCAGCCCAAGGGTCGCAAGAAGCGAACCGATCGTGCCAAACAGCAGACCGATGACCGTCGGCGTCAACATCAGCCAGAGCCAGTGTCTTTCGCGTCCGAGTGGTTTGAGTCCGTAGTCCATACGCGCTCCTGACCTCACCCCTAACCCCTCTCCTAAATAAGGAGAGGGGGACGCCCTTCCCCCAAGTGGGGGAAGGGTAGGGGATGGGGGTGAATTACTTATTCGCCGCCAGCACTTCATCCGCCGCGGCGATCACTTCATCGAGCGTGGCGTTCAACTCCGCTTCGCCGTCGAAGACGGGAATCAATCCGTCGCCGACCACGCCTGCCCATTCCTCATAACCTTTGAAGACGGGCTTTGTATGTGCGAACGCCACCGAGTCAAGGAAGACCTGCTGATTCAAATCGCCAGGTTGTTTGAGATAGGCATCGCTCTCCGCCACAGACTTCAACACGGGAATGGCGAAACCCAATTCAGCCAGCCGCTTCTGTCCCGCTTCGCTCAACGCAAACTTGATGAACTCAAACGCCGCATCGGCATGTTTGGAATCCTTCGAGATCACGAAGCCCGCGCTGTTCACGCTGGTGGCTTGTCCTGCGGGACCCTTCGGCATCGGCGCGACATCGAAATTGATTCCCGCCTGCACGTAGCCAGGCACCGCCCAATGACCGATGGTGGTCATCGCCGCCATGCCCGACTGGAACAGGTCGAAGCCGAATTCGCCAGAGGTTGTCGGGGTTGGCATCACACCTTCTTTGTACAGGCTGTCAATGAACGTCCAGGCATCGCGCGCGCCGCCTTCGCCGATCAACGTCTTCGCGTGATCGTCGCTGATGATCTCGCCGCCATACGCCCAGATGGCTTCGCTCCACAGCAATTCCATGTCCCATGTGTCCGACCAGATTCCGTATTGATCCACCTTGCCGTCGTTGTCTTTATCCAAAGTCAAAGTCTTCGCGGCGGCGAGCAAATCGTCATAAGTCCAATCCGCTGTCGGGTAGTCCACGCCCGCGGCGTCGAACATGTCCTTGTTGTAGAACAACACAATCGTCTGGAAATCGCG
>JBBIUO010000191.1:0-6086 GCA_037440205.1 Chloroflexota bacterium | reverse complement strand
TCCGTAATATCCATCCGCGGTTTTGTAGGCGGTCAACGTCTGCGGATAGAAGCCATCGAGGAATCCAGGGTTGGCGTCAATGTATGGTTGCAGGTTCAGCAACGCGCCGCGGCTCTGCCAGTCCAGAAAGAGTGGGGCATCCATCGCAAACACATCAGGCGGAGTCCCGCCCGCGATCAACGTGTTCAGCTTTGTCCAGTATGAATCCCAATCCGAAACATCCACCTTCACAGTGATGTTTGGATTCGCCGCGTGAAAATCATCCACCACCGCCTGCCACACCGCCAACTCCTCAGGCGCGCCCCACATGGTAAACGTGATTTCCACGGGACCTTCCTCCGCGGGCTTGCTTCCACACGCGGCAAGCATCAGGCTGGCGATCACTAGAACGAACATCAGTTTTTTCATGCGCATCTCCTTTTTGTCTTTGTAGGGCGATTTGCCAAATCGCCTTACAGATCGAGTTTAACGACCGCCGTCAAATTATTCGGGCGGTCGGGATTCAACCCCTTCGCCAGCGAACGATAAAACGCCATGAGTTGCAGAACTGGAAGATACAGGACTCCGCGCACCTCCTCAGGGATATTCGACTCGAAACAAACATCCGCTTCCGACTCACCGAGGCCTGCCACTGTTCCCCCAAGCATTTTCATCTCTGACAGCACTTTCGCCTCATGCTGACGATTGACCGTGGACAACAGACCACAAACGACGGTTGATTTTCCAACCATGCTCATCGGTCCATGGCGGAACTCCAAAAAATGAAATGGCTCGCTGTGAGTCAGCGTCATCTCTTTCATTTTCAAATTCACTTCGCAAGCCAACCCGTAGCGAATACCACTTCCAAGAAAATAAAATCTGTCGAACTCTAAATTTTCACCGATTGATCTGGCATAAGATTCATAATTACCAATCAACCAATTACCAATCTCTGGCAACTTTCCCATCGCCTCTACCAACTCCCCCCTCCCCGCCATCTTCGCGCACATTACCGTCGCCGCCACATACATCGAAGCGAACGAGCGCGTCTGCGCCACGGATTCTTCCTGTCCCTTCGGGATGACGATATTCACATCGGCAAGTTTGGAAAGTGCTTCATCGTAATTACTGATCGCCATCACATCCCCACGCTTCTCTGCTTTAAATTTCTCTACCGCTTTCACGGTTTCGGTCGTCGTTCCCGAACGGCTGATTGCCACAAGTAGGTGCGAGATATTATCTCGCGCTACGGTTTGCGGATTCAGCAGCAACTCCCCGCCAGGGACGGCGTGCGCCGTGCGCCCCGTCAGCTCCTGATACAAACCCGCCGCCGAGAGCGAGAGGTAGTAGGTCGAGCCACAGCCTGTGAAAATGACCTGGTCGTAGTCACCCGCTTTCGGGAAGGACATGTTACTGGCGACATCCAACGCCTGTTTCCATGCGTCCGTCTGTGATTTGATTTCGTTGTAGGTGTGGTAGTTTTGTAGTCTCATGGTCTCATGGTCGTATAGTCTCATGGTCGCTCGAGCCACTGCTCACTGATTACTGTTCACTGATCACTCGATCCTCAACACCTTCCTCGCATTCTTCCGATACACTTTTTCAAGCACATCATCAGGCAAATACAAGCCGTAGACGTACCAGCGTCCCTGTGCGGGGACTTCACTGGTGTTGTAGTTGAAATATTCATCGTCCGTTTCGAGCAGGCGATAGCACAAGCGATATGCATCCAAATCGGGACTCATATCCGAGCCGTACAAAATGCGATCCTGATATTGAATGAAAAATTTTCGCGCGGTGTAGGGCTGTCGTCCAAGTTCGCCCAGCCGCGCGGAAATGTCAATGAAATAATTCGGGCACTCATCGAGCATTCGACCCACCCAACCCAGATTTTCGGCGTAACAACCCACATGCGCGCCGATGAACGTAGTGGACGAGTGACGGGTAACGAGATTCTTGAAACAATTTATGATGTGCATGAACGGCGGGAAGGGCGGGCTTGTAAACGCCCAATCGGGATGCTCCCCCAACTCCTCCCAACGTTCGTTGGTTTCATCAATGGGATCAAAAAATGCAACAGGGTCGGCGACGTGGATCATCACAGGCAAATCCAGTTCGCCAGCCGTCTCCCAAATGGGAGAAAGTCTTTCGTCATCTACGTCAACTAATTTGTCGTGATGATCTTTGACGTGCAACCCGAACGGCTTCCAGATTTTGAGTCCCTGCGCGCCGCGTTCTTTTTGCGCGACCAATCGCTTCGCCGCCCACTCTGGAAATTGATTCCCCAACTCCTGCCACTTGCTCCAATCCACGCCGCCGAAGATTTGAAATCGTTCAGGTGCGCCTTCCTTGAAATGTTTGAGATGCGCATCGAGCATATCTTCGCCCCAGCCGCCATCGAGATCAACGTAATGTGTCACACCTGCTTCATCGAGCAAATCAAGCAATTCGGTCAGCGGTTTCTTGTCCCACCCGCCGCCGAAGGGTTCACCGAGGTGATTGTGCGCGTCAATCACAGGGAACTTCGGTTTGTTCACCAGAGTTGTTTTGGTCACCAGTTTCGATTGCGGGCGGAAGTTTGTTAGTTGCATGGTTTGATCGTTCGGTGGTTTCGCGGTCTTCACACGTCACTCATCACTTCTTCGTAACTTGTAACTCGTTACTTGTAACCTGCATCTTTTACACAACCACAACCTGTATTCCCATTCTCTTCAACGTTTGCAGGAATTTTTTGTCGGCTTGTGAATCTGTCACGAAGGTGTGAACAGTTTTCAGCGGGGCGAGAAGCGCGGTCGAAACGCGATTCACTTTCGAATGATCCGCAATGATGATGACTTCGCGTCCGATCTTCAAAATGGCGCGGTCGGTTTGGGTTTCGGGCAGGTAGTCGTTGGTCAGGCCGTGTTCCAGGCTCACGCCGCGCGCGCCCATGATGACCTTGTCCACGCGCAATTCGGCGAGCGCCTGTTCGGTGATGTGACCAATGAAGGAAAGCTCGCTCTCGCGCAACTGCCCGCCCAATGAAACGACGGTGATGCTTTTGCTTCCCGCGAGAGCATTCAACACAGGCAGGGAATTGGTGACGACCGTGAGGTTTTTTCGTTCGCGCAAATGCTTCGCCGCTTCAAGCACGGTTGTGCCAGAACCGAGAAAAACCGTTTCGCCATCTTTGATCAATTCCGCCGCGGCCTGGCCGATCAATGACTTTTCATCGGCCTGTTCGCCTTCGCGCTGGAGAATGGGAAGTTCGGGCGGGGCCTGCTCGACGGCGATCACGCCGCCATGCACGCGCTGGGCTTTGCCTTGGGAGGCGAGCGTTTCCAGGTCGCGCCGCGCGGTGGCTTCGCTGATGGAAAATTGCTCCACGATCTCTGCCACACTCAACCGCTTCTGCCGCGAAAGCAGGGAAAGGATTTGTTTTTGTCGTTCGGGGGTGGGGGTAAATTCGCTCATATTCGCTCAAAATTCAGTCATAAACAATCATAGCACTTTTCGAGGGAATTTCAAGAGGGAATTTGCTGGAATCAAAAAAGCGCCTTTCGGGGGGCGCTTCAAAATGTCATCCGCGTGACTTCAAACCATCACGGCAACTTCCATTACAGGCAGAATGCGCGGTTGACCGTCCACTTCGCCGCGATGTTCGCCAATTTTCCGCGCGCCCATTTTTTCATAAAAACGTTGGGCGTTTGGGTCTGCTTCGATTTTCAAAACAGGGAAGCCAAGCGTGCGGCATCGTTCGAGCGCGTGCTGAAAAAGCAGGCGGCCGATCCCCTGCCCCATGGATTCGGGTAGAACCCAAAGGTTATCCAGCCACAGGGATTGCTTCGTCGCACTCGCCATTTGAGGCTCGTGACTCCTCGCAATGACAGGTTCCAGTGTAAACGAGTAGTACGCAACAGGGGATTCTTCCGTCAACGCCATCCACAGCTCATGAGTGGAAATGTACTCCGGGGAAATGGTCAACTGCGGAAGCCAGAGTTGAATCCATGTTTCGGGATAATCCCAATGGCGTTTGGCGGCGAGGGTGATTTGAGTCAATCGTTCTGCATCGGCGGGAAAGGCGCGGCGAATTGAGGTCATGCTACAAAAAAACATGAGCATCCGCAAGATACCCTTCGTCAGGCTCAGGGCAAGAATCTTGCGGTACATTACCTATCCCACCATGCGAATCTCGCGCGGCATATCGCTCAACACATCCACGCCGTTTTCGGTAACGACTACATTATCTTCCACGCGCACGCCGTTGCAATTCGTCAAATAGATTCCAGGTTCCACCGTGTAAGCCATGCCGGGTTCCAGCAGTTGCATGTTATCGCCGCGCATGTACGGTTCTTCGTGGCCTTCCATGCCAATGCCGTGGCCGGTGCGATGCGTGAAATATTTTCCATAGCCCGATCGTTCAATCACATCCCGCGCGGCTTTGTCCACGTTTGCGCATGGAATACCGGGTCCGCCCGCGGCGCGGCCTGCGGCATTGGCCTCCTGCACGATCTTGTGAATCTTTTTGTATTCATCGCCCACGTCACCCACTGCGAAGGTGCGCGTCAAATCGGAGATGTAGCCATTATAGGCCGCGCCCCAATCCACCACCAAAAGATCGCCCGCCTGTATTTTTCTGTCGCTTGGAGAGGCGTGCGGATTTGCAGAGTTGGGTCCCGCCGAAACGATGGGGGCAAAAGGCAGGTCGGGATCGGAGCCATGTTTAAATAATTGAATGACCAACTCGGACGACAACTCACGCTCGGTCATGCCGATCTTAATGGATGGAATGGTCGCTTCCAAACCATCCTGCGCGATCTTCACCGCGCGGCGCATCGCCTCCACTTCGACCTGATCTTTTCTCAGGCGCAGTCTCGCCAACACGTCACTGGCATCGGGATAATCCGCTTCGGGTGCGCCCGCCTTGATGTGACGGAATTCCAGCAGACGCAATTGACGCGGTTCGACTCCAATCCGCTTCCCCCCGCTTCGCGTCAGACCGAGGGACTGGGCGGCCTTCCGAAAGGCATCGTCCCACTCTGACGGATTCTCGCCGTAGGCAAAAGCCTGAACTTTGTATGGAAATAAATCCACCTTGGGCAGTTCCAATTCAGGTAAAACAAGCGCGGGGTCGTGACCGGGCGCAACGAACAGGACAACCGGCCGTTCCATCAGGTGGAATCGCAGGCCGGTAAGATGCGTCAGCGTGGGACCCGGATTCAGAATAACAGCATCCAGGTTCGAGGTCGGGAGGGAAGCGATAAGGTTGTTGAGTCGGTCGAGCATTCTGCAAGTCTCCTAATCCAGTTCATGTTTTCGTTTCGTAAAAATGTACAGAATCCAATCCACAACGACGGGAAACAGCATATCGAACGTTGCGATGATGCGAAACCACCAGGGAATGACCAGGCTGCGGCGCGGATGCTTTGCGACATCCACCACGCGGCGCGCGACATATTCGGAACTCATGCGTGATTTAAAACGGCTTCTCACCGATGAATAAGCCTCATTGCGGCCGATGTGCTGACCGAACTCCGTTGCGGCGGGGCCGGGGTAAATTCCACTGACCTTGATTCCCAGAGGCGCAACCTCGCGGCGCAGGGCATCAGTGAACGCGCGCACGCCATGTTTGCTGGCGGCATAACTCGCGATGAGCGGCGATGCGATCAGGCCTGCAACCGAAGCCATGTTGATGATGTGACCTTCGCGCCGCGCCAGCATGTGCGGAAGCACCACGCGCGTCACCTGCATAAGGCCGATGAGATTGACCTGAATGAGCGTTGCGATATCGCGTTCGAGGGTGTGATTCTCGAACCAATCCACGCGGCCAATGCCAGCGTTGTTGAAGAGAATGTCAATGCGGCCATACAGGTCGAGCGTGGATTGCACCAGATTTTCCACTTCGGCAGGGTTGACGATGTCCACCGGGATGGCCATGGCCTCGCCGCCCACGACTTGAATCTTTTCGGCGAGATTCTGTAAACGATCCATGCGGCGCGCGGCCAGCACCACCTTGCACCCCTCCTGCGCGAAAAGGAAGGCGGCTTCCTCGCCAAACCCCGACGAGGCGCCAGTGATGAGAACGACTTTGTTTTGAAGACTAGGCATTGTTGTTTTCCGTTTTCAAT
>JBBIUO010000190.1:5256-8069 GCA_037440205.1 Chloroflexota bacterium | reverse complement strand
TTCCGGTGGTTTTATCCAGCGTGCGCAATGACCCCGACCCCACCGATGCCAACAATGTAAGTTTCGCCGTCACCTTCTCTGAGCCTGTAACGGGTGTGGATGTCAGCGATTTCGACCTGACGACCACCGGCGTTTCCGGCGCGGCAGTGAGCGGGGTCAGCGGCTCGGGCAACGAATATACCGTCACCGTCATTACTGGTACCGGCAACGGCACGATCCGCCTCGATGTATTGGATGATGAGACAATCATGGATGCTATTGGCAACAGCAGAAATGATGGCAACTTCACTAGCGGCGAATCTTATACAATCGAAAAGGAATCGCCAACTGATACACCCACTCCCACACTCACAGATACCCCCACGCCTACAGCGACGGATACTGAAACACCAACGCCAACCGAGACCCCCACATCCACACCGACTGAAACGGCCACTCCGACCCCTACAGCGACAGATACTGAAACGTCTACACCTACTGAGACGCCAACATCCACGCCAACGGAAACAGCCACTGAAACGCCCATAGCGACAGATACTGAAACACCGACTCCAACTTTCACAGCAACTTCCACTTCAACGCCTACCGAGACGGTTACGCCTACATTTACCCCGTCGCCGACAAATACCCCAACCCCCACAGCGACCAATACGGTAACGCCTTCTCCTACCGCAATTGTGTACACTTCGGTCCTCCAGCCCAACGGCACAGACGGTATGGATACATATCTGTTGAGCGGCGCTCCCACCACCAATTATGGAAATGTCATTGCAATGGGCATCGGCGAAAAGAACTCAGCGGTAGGCAATTATTCCCACTCGCTGATCAAATTCAACCTGTCCTCCATTCCTGCGGATGCGGTCATCACCTCCGCTTCCCTCTCACTGTGGACATACGCCGACTATGCAGACAACGACGGCACGATCAGCGTGTACCGCCTAAAGACGCCCTTCAACGAAACACAGGCCACCTGGAACCTTGCCGCAACAGGCACAAGTTGGCAATCGCCCGGCGCTTCTGGCACAAACGACCGCGAGAGCACAGCCATCGGTTCAACGCAAATCTCGGCAAGCGAAGCGCTCAATACCGAAAAACAAATTCCGCTCTCGCCCGCCATGATCCAGGAGATGGTCAACGGCACATTTACCAACAACGGCTTCCTCATTAAGACCGATGCAGAGTTGAACGACCGCTTCGACTTCAAGACCTCGGATACCGCTTCAAGCCAGGCTTCCCAGCGGCCCAAACTGGTGATTCAATACACATCGGCTTCGATCACACCAACACCAGTTCCTACCGTCACCCCAATGGCCTTCCTGTTTGGGGATGGCTTCGAGAGCGGGAACTTCTCCGCGTGGAGCGCTTCCACAACTGGCGGCGGAGATTTGAGCGTCTCGACAAATGCCGCGATGACTGGCGCATACGGAATGCAAGCCCTGGTCAACGACACGACACCGATCTACGTTGTGGATTACACCCCCGTGGCTGAGACAGAGTACCGGGCGCGCTTCCAATTCGACCCGAACTCGATCAGCATTCCGAACAACAATAACTTTGCGATAGCGCTGGCGGCAGATGCCGGCGCGGCCTGGCGACTCACATTGAACTATGCTTCCGGCGTGTACAAATTGCAGGGTTGGGCGATGAACGACACAGATATCTGGGTGACCGGCGCGCAGGTTCCGATTCAGGATGCGCCGCAGATGATCGAAGTGAAATACAAGTCTGCGGCAAACAGCGGCTATCTTGAATTGTGGGTGAATGGCGTGCTGGTGGATACGATTGCGAACGTGGACAATGACACGCGCACTGTGGGCAACTTCTCGTTGGGCGCGGTGAACAGCATTGACGCTGGCACAAGCGGCACGATCTATTTCGATGCGGTCGAAACGTACGAAACCGTGCAGTAGAGACAACAACTTCCACGTGACGTGCCCTCACACCCATTGAAACATTCTGCTCGGAGTGTTGACGATTGACAAAAACTCCCGCAGGCCACAAGGCTTGCGGGAGTTTTTCATCTGTATCGAAAGCAAAAATCATACGTGATTGCCATTTCTTCCCTCCTCCTTTTTGCGGTAAGATTACACAAAACATGGAATCGACAAACCCGCAACCTGTTCCTGAAACTGAATCCAAGCCCGTCACCGCTCCGTCACACCCCAAAGAACGCAAGCCGCGCGGGGTGAATGCCTTCGCCACCACGCTGGGAGTTGCCATTCTGCTGGCCACCCTCTTCACCGCATGGACTCCGAGCAGTCTGTTCGCAAGCAACTTGCAGGATCAACTCAATCTCATCCTCACCCCGCAGGCGGGATCGAATTCGGTCATCACTTCGCCCCAGCCGCAGTTGCGAATCGGAATCGTGGCCGGTCACAACGGCAATGATTCGGGCGCGGTCTGCAACGATGAAAACGGCGAAGTGGATTTGAAGGAAGCCGATGTCAACCTCGCCATCGCCAAACTGGTGCAAAAGAATCTCGAAGCGCAAGGCTATCAGGTGGATTTGCTCAACGAGTTCGACACGCGCCTGAACGGTTATCGCGCCGTGGCGCTCGTTTCCATTCACAATGATTCCTGCGAATACATCAACGACGAAGCGACCGGCTTCAAGGTGGCGTCTTCGCTCGAAACGCGCGACACAAACCGCGCCCAACGCCTGAACGCCTGCCTCGTGGATCGCTATCAGCGCGTCACGAATCTCACCTTCCACGCCAACAGCATCACCGGGGATATGCGCGAGTATCACGCCTTCTCGGAAATTGATCCCAACACCATCACCGCCATCATCGAAACAGGCTTCCTGCATCTCG
>JBBIUO010000190.1:0-5211 GCA_037440205.1 Chloroflexota bacterium | reverse complement strand
GATCTCGTTGCCGAGGGCATCACGCAGGGCATCCTCTGCTTCATGAATAACGAAAGCGTTTTACCCACTACCGTCCCCACTTTTGCGCCATGAAAAAATCGCCCCGTCCGCGCCGAAGCTTGATATTTCCCATCGCGATCTTCGTGCTGATCGGCCTCGTACTCCTCGCCGCGGCATGGACGGCAACCGCCTCGCCCGCATTCGGGCTGGTCACTTCGCCCACACCCACCCACGCCCAATCCTTCGCATTCGCGCAAATCGCAAAAGCCACCTACACTCCAACCGTCACCGCCTCTCCGACTATTTTGCCGACTGAGACTCCCGCCGCGACTCAGACCTCCGAGCCGATGGTCATTGTCCAGATCGTGGACGACTCGATCATTGCCTACCCGACGCCTGCTTCAGGATCGATTGAAATCTCCGCCCCGGGATATGCCGGGAACAAATATATCCTCGTGGACATCTCAGAACAGCACATGTACGTCTACGAAGGCGACGCGCTCATTTACAGTTTTGTCGCATCCACCGGCATGAACAACGCCACGCGGGCCGGTTCGTTCAGCGTGCTGGATAAAATCCCAAATGCCTACGGCGCGACCTGGAACATCTGGATGCCCAATTGGCTCGGCATTTACTGGTCGGGCAGTCTCGAAAACGGAATCCACGCCCTGCCCATCCTCTCGAACGGAGCAACCCTGTGGGCGGGGTATCTGGGAACGCCCATCTCTTTCGGCTGTGTGGTGCTTGGAACCTACGAAGCGCAACTCCTCTACGACTGGGCCGACATCGGCACCCCGGTGGATATTCAACGGTAACCAGCAAATCATTTCACACATCAAAGGCGTATAATTACTTCACACCTGCTCACTGATTACTGCTCACTGTTTACTGTTTACTGCTCACTGCCCACTCTCCACCTGTTTACCTGTCTACTTGTTTACCTGTGTACCCTCCCCCCAAAGGTGACCCATGAACAATCGCTTCACCACAACCAACAACTCAAACGGCCGACCCAGCCCGGAGAAACAGAAGCAGGCCAAAGTCAAAGCAGGAAGCGGAAAGAAGAAGAAACGCAGCCCGCTTCTCCCCATCCTCCTCATCCTGATGGGATGCGCTGTCTTCGTCTTCGCGGCATGGTCGGCCATCAACTCGCCGGTGCTGGCCTCCATCATCAACAGCGCATCCGCCCCACAGCAGACCCAGCCCGTGCGGCAGGTTTTCGCGCAGGTGAACATCGCAAAGCCAAAGCCCGTTATTGAACAGCCGCTGATACAGGTTGCCATGCCGACCGCGACGTTGACCGCCCTGCCTGTTGAACCGGTGACGCAGGAACCACAGCCCGAGATCGTGAGCGCCGCGCCGACAGCGGAGCCTGCGATTGAAGCGGTCATTGTGCCGGATGACTTCGATGCACCGACGCTCGAGGTTGCCGTGTTGCCTCCTGCGGCGGATGTTCCAACAGTGGACGCCTCGACAACAGTTGAACAGCCGGTCGCTCAGGATGCGAACAGCCAGCCCGGAGTGATCTCTGCCGAGATCATTGCAGACACGCCCACGCCCGAATATGTCGCAGCAGCGCCGGCGGATGTTCCCGTTTCGACAGGTGTGGATACCGGCGGCGTGCATTGGATTGATGTTGACCTTTCGCAGCAGCGCGTGTATGCCTACGCGGGCGATACAGTGGTGAATTCATTTGTGGTTTCAACGGGCACGTGGCAAACGCCTACCGTGACCGGGCGATTCAAGGTTTGGGTGAAATTGCGCTCGGCGGCCATGTCTGGCCCCGGATATTATCTGCCGGACGTTCCCTACATCATGTATTTTTATGGAAGTTACGGCCTGCACGGAACCTACTGGCACAACAACTTCGGCACGCCCATGAGTCACGGCTGTGTCAATCTCACCATCCCCGACGCCGAGTGGTTGTATAACTTCTCCACTGTTGGGACGGTGGTGAACGTGCATTATTAACCCCCACCCTGCCCTCCCCCAAATTCCAAAAACGGAATTTGGGGGAGGGTTGTAAATTGAACTTCCTTCGTGTACCTTTGTGACCCTTCGTGGTTAAACAAAAGATGAAGTCATCCAAACTATCGCGGCGTGATTTTTTGAAACTGGGCGGGTTGGGTCTGGCAGGCTTGCTGGTCCCGCCGCTCGATTTTCATTTCGACAATCCCTTCGCCGACCTGCAGGGACGAGTCACCACGCGCATGATCTGGATGTACGACAAGCCGTCCACCGAAGCGACACAGGTCACGTTCTGTCAGCGCGATAAATTATTGAACATCACCAACGCCGTCATCAGCGACGATGTCAACTCGCACAATCGCGTGTGGTATGAGATCGGCAAAGAGGGCTACGTCTATTCGGGCTACGTCCAGCCGGTGCGCACGATCCTGAACGCGCCCAAAACGGAAGTTCCCCAAAACGGATTCCTCGCCGAGATCAGCGTGCCATACACCGACGCCTACGAAAGCCCGGATAAAACATCCAAAGTAGCCTATCGCATGTATTACGAAACCACGCATTGGGTGAAATCCGTGACCACGAGCGAAGACGGCCAGGTCTGGTATCAGGTGCGCGACGATAAATTCGACAAACTGTATTACGCCCGCGCCGAACACCTGCGCCCGATGACCGCGGACGAACTCGCCCCCATTTCCCCCGACGTTCCGAACTCAAGCAAAAAAATACAGGTGCAGTTGGAAGAGCAAATGCTGATTGCATTCGAAAGCGACGCGCCGGTATTTGTGACGGCGGTCTCCACAGGCGGCATCTTCCGTGTGGGAACCTACACCACGCCGCAGGGCGCATTCATCACCTACTACAAACGTCCCTCCCGCCACATGGCCGCAGGCGACATCACCGCCAGCGGCTTTGATCTGCCCGGCGTCCCCTGGGTGCAATACATCACCGAAAGCGGCATTTCCCTCCACGGCACCTTCTGGCACAATGACTTTGGCCGCCCGCATTCACATGGGTGCATCAACCTCTCGGTGCAGGCCGCCAAATGGTTGTATCGCTGGAGCATTCCACAGGTTGATTTTGAAAAGGAATTTTCCTTCGGCGGCGTCGGCACGAATGTGGAAATCGTCTTGTAAGAATTCGAATGGAAAACCGTCTGCAAAAAATATGATGACCAAACCCAACCTTTCCCGCCGCGACTTTTTAAAACTTTCCGCTTCGGGCGTCCTCGGGCTTGCTCTCTCCGAAATGGGCATGATCGGCGCCCTGGCCGCTTCTCCCCCTTCCTCGCAGGGACGCATCACCTTCAGCGGAGTCCCACTTTACGATGCGCCCTCGTTCAAAGCAAAGGAAATCCATCTCTACGGCATTGACCAGGTGGTTGAACTCAAAGCCGAAGTGGAAGGCGACGCAGGCAATCCGTTCAATAAAGCCTGGTATCAGGTGGATGACGGATACACCTATTCCGGCTGGATCCAGCCCGTGGAAACCAGGTTGCAAAAGCCCGTGTATGAAATTCCCGCCGAAGGCCAGCTTGGCGAAATCGTCGTGCCGATGAGCGAGACCCGCTTGATTCCCCAACTCTATGCCAAGAACGGATACCGTTTGTATTACGGAAGCACCCATTGGGTGAAGAAAGTCGTCGTGACGCGCGAGGAAAAAAGCATCTGGTACGAGATATACGATTCGGAGATCAAGAAATCCTTCTACGTTCCACATTACAACCTGCGCCTCGTCCCGGACGAGGAACTGACCCTGCTTTCTCCGGACGTTCCCGAATCCGAAAAACTGATCCACGTGGATCTGACCGAACAACTCGTCACCGCCTTTGAAGGGAATACCCTGGTCTTTCAATCGCGTTGTTCCAGCGGAGGAAAAGGGACGCGCACCCCCACCGGCGAATTTCTCACCTATCACAAGGGACCGTCCATTCACATGACAAATCAGGACGAAGAGGGCGTCAAGAATTATTATGACCTGCCTGGCGTTCCGTGGTGCTCGTTTTTCACCGGCTACGGGAACGCCTTTCACGGAACATACTGGCACAACGACTATGGCCGTCCGCGCAGTCATGGCTGTGTCAACCTGCGCTCGGAAGATGCGAAATGGCTGTACCGCTGGACGCGGCCCAACGTCCCGCCGGGAGAGGATTACCTCCACCTGCCGGGTGAAGGGACACGTGTTCAAATCGTTTAATTTTTTTTGTAGGTCAGGCTTCCAGCCTGACATCACCATTAGGAGATAACCATGAACCCTGCTTTTCAATTCAACCAGTATTTGCTCAAACGCCAGGTCTTTGCATTGACCGGCAAATTCCGCTTCTTCGACCCGAGCGGCAAACTCGTGCTGTTCAGCGAGCAGAAGATGTTCAAATTGCGCGAGGATATCCGCGTGTATTCGGACGAAAGCAAGACGCAGGAAGTGCTGATGATCAAAGCCCGTCAGATCATTGACTTCTCCGCCGCCTACGATGTGGTGGACAGCGCCACCGGTCAAAAGGTGGGCGCGCTTCGCCGCAAGGGACTCGCTTCCATCGTCCGCGACGAATGGGAAATCCTCGACGTGGGCGATAACGTGATCGGCAAATTATTCGAGGACAGCATGGGAATGGCTTTGCTGCGCCGCTTCCTGAGCAACCTCATCCCGCAAAATTACGACATCACCCTCGGCACAAACCGCGTGGCCGACCTCAAACAGAATTTCAATCCCTTCACATATCAATTGAACATGGATTTCAGCATGGACGTTGGACGCCTGCTGGACCGCCGCCTGGGAATCGCCGCGGGCATCCTCCTTGCCGCAATTGAAGGCAGGCAGAGTTAAATCATGCCGAGGCAACCCCTTTTCGCCGGGCTGGTCATTGATGAAAACGGCCGTCCCGCAGAAACTGCGCTCATTGGGGACGAACCATGCTACGTTGTGGACGATGCGGGCTTTCGCCGTCACATCCCGTCGGAGCAAATAGACCGCGCCGTGCTTGCCCAAATCGCCGAAGTAATGAAAGGCAGTGAAGACATCCTTTCGGAACAGGCCGCCAAAATGCTTGGGCAGGATGATCCCTTTTCAAAGGCGATCATCGAACAGCAGTTGAAAAACATGGATAAGCAATTCGACGCGCTTATGCAGGCCGGCATCCCGGAAGATATGCGCGCCTACCTCGGCATGATGGGATTCAAGGTGGTCATCAACTATCACGGCGAGGTGGTGCGGGTGGAACAACCCGGCAGTGCGGACGAAGGGGAATAG
>JBBIUO010000189.1:3725-8070 GCA_037440205.1 Chloroflexota bacterium | reverse complement strand
ATATCGGAAAGAAATTTTTTGGGAATGTAAACCCAGCCGCGATTGAAATCCTCGCGCAAGCCGCGGATCACGTTGACGGTTTGCAGTCCCAGCCCAAACTCACGCGCGAGCGGCATGATCTCCTTTTCCTTGTTGCGAATGGTGATGGAGTACCACGCAAACAACTGCGTCACCAGATAACCGACCCGTCCCGCCACTTCGAACATGTAATCGTCGAGGTCTTTTTCATCGTTCACAGCCGGGCCCTGCCTTGTCCAGCGTGCCATTCCCTGCGTGCTGTTGATGACGTGATGCACGATGATCTCCTGCACCTGATACGGAAGGGAATGCAGGTGCAGGATTATCTCCTTTGCATGTTGCGCCACGATCGCATCTGGATTGGTCGTATCGGCATGGACCAGCTGGCTGGTCAGTGTTTCGACGGCTTTTTCCTCCCGAAGAATGTTCACCCATAGATTCAATAACGCGACCTTTTCACCCGCGTTCATCACTTCGTTGTCCTCAAGATAATCGGACACCCTCAAAAGCAGGTAGGCAATCGTCGCTGCATCGCACAACACACGGGGCAGGCGTTCGATGCCGATCGCAAACGTTCGACTGGTGATTCTGAGCAGGTCGCGGAGATTCATCATGATGCCATCCTTCTTCCCAAAGATATGTATTTATAACCCACCTTATCCGATTTTGGTAATGCTTCTGGTACTGTGTGGGCGAGGTCTTCAAAAAAGAACGATCACAAATCTGCAACGAATCCCTCTTGACATATTAGAACACTTGTTCTATATTAAGAGCAGACGATTTGTCCCTTCCCGATGGTTCCAGAAAAGGAGTATTCCCATGAACCGCTCATTCAACCTTCAACTGAAATTGCTTCCCTTCCTGAAAAGCGCATCCCTCAAACGCGGCGCGATCTTCGGCAGTATCCTCGTCAGCGCCCTGCTTGCTTTTGAGTTGTTTAATTTCGGCACCACATCCTTTGCACTGCATGACGTGCTCGGCGATCTGAAATTTGCCGGCATTCAATGGTCTGTCATTCTCGCCTTTGCCTTTTGCGGAATTGACTTTGCCGGCATCGCCCGCATCTTCACCCCTGAACAGGGCCGCGATGAACCTGCCGAGGTTTGGTATCTTTTCGGCGCATGGCTTCTTGCGGCTGGCTTCAATGCGATCCTGACCTGGTGGGGCGTTTCGGTGGCGATTCATAATCACACCATCGAAGGCGGTTCGCTGGTGGGACAGGCTGTGATGATGAAGGCCGTGCCGGTGTTTGTGGCGGTGATGGTCTGGCTGATCCGCGTGCTGATCATCGGCACGTTCTCGGTTGCGGGGGAACGTCTCTTCACACTTGCGGATGTGACTGCCCGCCCTGTCGCTTCATCGTACCGAAATGACTCACCGCGCCCGGTAAATCCCCAGCCCGTGTATCGTCCCGCAGTGATGGGCGCAAGTTCGAGCAATCAAAACTATCCGCGCCCTGCGCCCAAACCGCGACCGGCTCCCGTATCGCCGAATTATGGAGTCAATCGCCCTGAACCCACGTATCACCCCATCGGCATGACCGCGATGGGCCATAATGAAGGCAATTCTCAATCCCAATCTGTGCGGAGGTAGAAGACGACTAAAGTCGTCACTACATAGAAACTGATACTCTCCCACACGCCCTTTGGGCGAACCGCTGAGACGTCCGTGAGGGCGTCTCATGCGTTAAGCGAGGTCTACTCGAATTGATCCAATGTGCTTTCGCCGTGAGTGAGGATGTAAAGTCCGCGCGGGTGGCCGTTGTTTGGGTCGAAGACGAAATCGGTGACGATGAAATTTTTTTCGAAGGCGGTCTCGAACAGTTCGCGGGTGAAGAAACGCCAGTCGCGGGCGAGGGCAAAGTCCTGCGCTTTGAGGACGAGGAAGTCACTGGGGATTTCGGCGAGAAGCAGGCGATCCTCAAAGGGCGGGACATGCTCGGGCGGCTGAGGCAGGTTCGAGGTCGAAGTGCGAAGCGGGTAAAACGGGTGCAATCCTGAACTGGCAACGTGAGTCAACTTGAGGGTCGGACGCGCCCGTTTGCTGAGTCTTCTTCCAACGCGCGGGGTGTTGATCCACCAATCCACTTGAAAACGGTCGGAGGGTAAACCCACATTAAGGCCGTCGCGCATGTCGCCGTATTCGGAGCGGCGATAGGTGGTGCAGACCGCTCCGAGTTTTGCGATGTTGAGATAGGCGTTGCGGCTGAGCAGGGGATCGTAGGTCCAGGTGATGTGATCGAGTCCCTGATGGCGAACCATCTGCCATTGCGCGCGTTTGAGCGCAAAGCCGATGCCGCTGTCGCGGTGATCGGGATGGATGCCCATCATGTGCGAGCAGTGCTTGGGGCGCGGACCGTCGGGTGTGGTTTCGAGGCCGGGAAAACCAAACACAAACCCAACCATTTTTTCTTCGACAAATGCGCCAAGCACAAGACCGCCATTATGCACGGCAGTGACGAGCATGTGCAACGGCACCACGTCGGTTTCGGAGCCGGGCCATACCTGGCGTTGGACTTCTTCCACGAGGCGCATTTCTTCGGGTGTTTCGATCAGGCGGATGGTGAAATTTTGCATGGTTGAAGAATCCAACCACGAAGGGTCACAAAGGAACACAAAGGTTCTGTTTTTTTCCTTTGTGACCCTTCGTTTCCTTTGTGGTCGAAAATCAGGTACGCTTGAGTTGTCCTTTAATACGATCCCATCCGCGTTGATACCAGGGTTTGCGGATGAGGTAATCGAGGCGGTAGGTGAAACGCGCGGGCATGAGCCCGAACACGCGCGGCATGGAATCGACGGCGCAGGTGCGGTTGACGGCGAAGTAATCGAGCCAGAAGGATGAAATGGGAAAGTTTGGAATCACGCCTTCGAGAAACACGGTGATGGCGCGCAATGTGATCGGCGAAAGCGGCACAAGGATGCGCCGATGATGGGTCACATCCATGATGGTTTCGATGATCTGTTGCATGGTGAAAAATTCACTGCCGCCGAGTTCGTACACTTTGTTGAGCGTATCTTCGTTTTGAAGCGACCAGAGAATGCACGTCGCCAGATCCTCCACCCACACGGGTTGAACCACCGTCCGCCCGCCGGATTGAATTGGGAACACGCCCACCGAGGCGCGGATCAATCGCACAAGGTTGTTGGTGAAATGATCTTCGGGGCCATACACCAGCGAAGAGCGCAGGATCGTGTATGGCGCTTTCCCGTTGCGGATGTGCTCCTCGGCGATGCCCTTTGCCTTGAAGGCGGGATAGCCCGACGAACGCGCCGCGCCGATGTGACTGAGATACACGATTCGATCCACACCCGCATCGGATGCCGCTTCGACGAGATTCCCGGTGCCTTGAATGTCCGTCATCAACAGATTGCCGCGGCTTCCTTGATTCTCTGCGCTGGCAAGGTGGATGACGGACTCCACGTCGCGCATGGCCGCGCGCAAGCCGCGCACATCCGCGAGGCTGACCACCGCCACTTCGACGGGCACACCCTTGGGCAGGTTGGGAGTCCGCGGCGAAGGGCGGATCAACGCCCGCAGGGGATATCCAATGGAAGAGAGCTGGCGCACGAGCGTGCGGCCGATGAAACCGGTGGCGCCGGTGATGAGAATCATGGTGGGGATTATAGTGGTATGTAGACACGTAGACAAGGAGACACGTAAACAGGTAAACAAATCGACACGGATCGCCGAAATTTGCTTCTCAACGATTCCGTGTCTACTTGTGTACCTGTCTACTTTTTACCTAACCTGTGGGCGCTGAGGGACTCGAACCCCCGACCCCTTCGGTGTAAACGAAGTGCTCTAACCAACTGAGCTAAGCGCCCGGGTGACAGGAATTATAGCATGTGATTCGTAAAACGAAATATTTTGATTGCCCTGCGTTATAATCATCTTAATCACTCACCTTACGCGATTTCGTCGTAGGGGCGACCCGTCCAGACTTAACCGAAGGCCAATCTACAAGAAAGGGTCGCCCTATGCCCAACGTTTCTTGAAAATGCGGCTGGGCTGCCCCTACTGCATAAGGCGAATCATCAAAACAGGAGAGACCCATGACCGAATCAAAACCACTGAATTGGACGCCCGCCGCTGATGTCGGTTATTCTGTGATCCGCCGCGGAGATGGCGGCATGACGTTGACGTTTACCGACCTTTCAGACGTCACCCTCGCCCACTGGCACGAGTTCGCGCTGGAGCATTTGCTTGGCTCCGACCGCCGCACGCGCAATTTATACGACCTGCGCGCCGTGAAGGAAATTCCCGAGAAGGCCATTCGCATGGCGGTGGATGCGAACAGCGATCCCTCGGCGCGGAATATCCGCGTGGC
>JBBIUO010000189.1:0-3701 GCA_037440205.1 Chloroflexota bacterium | reverse complement strand
CGGATCAATCCGTTGCGGATGCGATTCGCAAGGTGGCGGCGCTTGCGCTCCCGGAAACCGCTTCCGCGATGAAGATTTTCACCGACATCAACGCGGCTGAAGCCTGGCTGGCTCGTCCGTTGGATCAGATTCCGTAGAAGTACACAGGTACACAAGTACATAGGTATGAAAACGGATACTTTGCAAGTCGGCAACTTTACCTTTGAGTGGGGAAAGCGTACCTATGTCATGGGCATCTTGAATGTGACTCCCGATTCGTTTTCCGGGGATGGGATCATCGCCAGGGGGGATGCGGTGAATCTGGCAGTGGAGCAGGCGCGGGAATTTCTCGCTTCGGGCGCGGACCTGTTGGATGTGGGCGGCGAATCGACGAGGCCCGGGTCTGCGCCGGTGAATGCGGAAGAAGAGATGGCGCGGGTGATCCCGGTCATCGAGGCGCTGAAACGGAATTTTCCGCAAGCGATCATTTCAATTGACACGTACAAAGCGAAGGTGGCGGAGGAAGCAATCAAATCTGGCGCGCGGATCGTGAACGACGTTTGGGGTCTGCGGGCGGATGATGAACTCGCGTCGGTGGCGGCGAAATATCGAACGCCGGTGATTCTGATGCACAATCGAAGCAATCCCGCCAGTGTGGAAGTCCGCGAGAAGTTGGGGGGCGCATACGTCGGTGCGGAATATCAAAATCTAATTGAAGATGTGAAACGGGAATTGCTCGAGAGTGCGGAACTGGCGAAACAAGCCCAAATTGCTGAGTCGCACATTGTCCTGGATCCAGGCGTCGGCTTTGGAAAGACGCGGGAGCATAATCTGGAGTTGGTCAACCGGCTGGGTGAAATCCGCAAGTTGGGATATCCCGTTTTGTTGGGGACATCCCGCAAATCGTTTATCGGCTTCACGCTCGATCTGCCCGCCGACCAGCGCGTGGAAGGGACAGCGGCGACGGTGGCGATTGGCATTGCGCGCGGCGCGGACATCATCCGCGTGCATGATGTGAAGGAGATGGCGCGCGTGGCGAAGATGACGGATGCGATTGTTAGGCGTAATGCGTAATAAGAGGCGGATCTATGGATGATTACGGTAAGGAACTCCTCCGCTCGGGAATCATCGAAGCGAAAACGGGAAATAAAGATTCGGCGCGCCGTTATCTGGATCGCGCCATTTACATGTCGTCTGCGTTCGATGTGCTGGCCGAGGCGTGGTTTTGGATGAGCGAAGTGGTGGACGACCCCGCCGAAAAACGCAAGGCGCTGGAGAATTGTCTTTCACATGATCTGCATCACGCGCGCGCGAGGCGTTCGCTTGCGATTTTGGACGGCAAACTCAAAGCGGATGAAGTGATCAACCCCGATAAATTGCCGGCCGCGCCGGAGGGATTGCGCGCGGCGGACGCCCAGCGATTTATATGCCCCAAATGCGGCGGGCGGATGTCGTTCTCGCCCGACGGGCAGGGATTGGTCTGCGAGTATTGCACGCGCAACCAGACTCTTGATTCGGGAACTGCGAATGAAAAAGATTTCATCGTGGCGATGGCCACCGCGCGCGGACACGGCAAGCCGTTGCAGGAGCAGGTCTTTCACTGCAACGGTTGCGGCGCGGAGTTCATTTTGCCGCCGAAGCAGATTTCCGCTTCGTGCGCCTATTGCAATTCGCCGCATGTGGTGAGTCTCGAAAAGACAAAAGACCTGCTCGCGCCGGATGGGATCATTCCGCACGCGTTCAACCAGAAGCAGGCGATCAAATTGCTCGTCACCTGGGTGGAAGGGAATCAGATCAAACCCGAAAAGCAGGTGGAACTTCCGCGTGGGTTGTATCTGCCCTTGTGGACGTTCGACATCGGCGGCGCGATTGATTACACCTACGAGATGGTCGTTTCGGATGAACAGTCGTTTGGAAGGAGACGCGGCGAGGCGCAAGTGATTCGGATGACGGATCAATATCCCATCATGGTGGATGACCTGCCGCTTCCCGCTTCCCGAAAGCCGTCTGCTGTTTTCCTGAAACTGATCCCCACCTTCGACATGAAATCCATCAAGCCGTATGACCCGCGTTTTCTGGCAAGTTGGCCCGCAGAAATCTATGACGTGCCGATGGCCGATGCCTCGCTCGATGCGCGCAGTCAGGCGTATAAAAAATACAAACAGCAGTTGCCGCAACTGGTCAATAATGCGAACATCGTGAACACTTCGTCGGCAAATCTGCTGGTGGAGTCGTTTAAACTGAATCTGCTCCCCGTGTGGATGACGGAACTCCCCTTCAACGGTCGGATTCACCTTGTGCTGATCAACGGTCAAAACGGGGTGGTGCAAAGCGATTGGGTGGAGGCGAAAGAAGAGGAAGAATCAAGCGGGCTGTTCGGTTTTCTGGCGGATTTGTTGGATGATAAGTAGACGGGGAAACAGGTAGGCAAGTACACAAGGAAACAGGTAGAGCCAACCTCGAACTTTTTTTATCCCGCCGCTTCGATGGTGTCCAGCGCCTTGTGCAACAACTTGCTGGAATACTCCTTCATGCAGGCACTCCCTCCTTGTGAATGTTGTAGATCAATGGTCTTTCATCGCTGGCGGTTTTCCACTGCAATTCCTTGACGAAAATACAGCTTACCGTAACGTCATATTCCAGCGAGACATCGCTTGCCAGTTTGCTGATCTTTTTTTGCTCGTTCCAATAGTTCCTGTAATTGGACAGCAAAATCATCACATCCACATCCGAGCCGGGACGGTAATCGCCGCGCGCGTACGAACCGTACAAATACACACCCCTCAGCCTGTCCCCATAAATGCGGACAAGTCCCTCCTTCAACTCCTTCATCAGTTTCCTGATCTTCAGCGGAACTTTGCGGTTCATGAGGTTATTTTACTCCAACTCATTCTCCCCCTCGACCCGTCGACTCACTGATTCGCTGATTCGTTGATTCGCCCCCAGCAGGCGTATATGGGAATCCGCAAGGAGTTATAATGGCGGCATCTTTCAGGAGATTTACCATGAAATACAGAATCCGGCTTGAAGAAACAGAAGAAGGGTTTGCCGTTTGGGTTCCGGGCCTGCCGGGATGCTGGTCGCAGGGAGAGACGGAAGAGGAAGCGATTGAGAATATCAAGGACGCGATCCAGACGTACCTTGAAACAATCGAAATTCTGAATCAGGATAAAGAGACTCGGTGGATTGAGGTTCCAGTTTAACCATGCCCAAATTGGCGGGAATTCCACACCAGCGGGCAGTCAAAGCCTTTGAAAAGGCGGGATTTCGCATCGTCCGCGAAGGGAAACACATCTCAATGGTAAAAGACGACCGTATCATCATTATTCCGCGCAACAACCCAATCAATGCCTTTACCATGGCGGGAATTATCAAAGACGCGGGATTGAGCATCGAAGAATTCAAGAAACTCCTATAACCCGCCTTTGACTCGCTGACTCGTTGATTCGCCCCCAGCAGGCGTATAATGGAAAAAATCCTCCCCGGCGGGAAACCCCATGTCCAACGACACCAAACGCCCACTGAAAGTCTTCCTCTGCCATGCGCACTCGGACCGTGAATCTGTGCACGGACTCTACGCCCGCCTCCGGCGCGAAGGCGTGGATGTGTGGCTGGATAAAGAAAGGCTCCTGCCCGGCGCGGACTGGGAATATGAAATCCGCAAGGCTGTGCGCGAAGCGGACGTGGTGGTCGTCTGCCTTTCAAAGCAATTCAACCAGGCG
>JBBIUO010000188.1:0-8073 GCA_037440205.1 Chloroflexota bacterium | reverse complement strand
AAAAATTTTCACTGTCCATCACAGCGAGTTTGGGCGTGGCCTGCCGCGACCAGAACACCACCACGCTCGATACGCTCGTCAAACGCGCAGACCAGGCGATGTACGTTGCCAAACACAGGGGCCGCAACCGCGTGGCTTTCAATAAACGAGATACTTAAATGTCATTCTGAGCCCTTCGACAGGCTCAGGATGAACTCCGCGAAGAATCTCATACTACAACGGAATCCACACTTGGTACAACCCCAACCTGCCGTTTTCTCCATCGGATAAAAATTCCGCTTCGACCTTAAACCCGGCCTGCCCGGCCAACCCAGGCAGTTCCTCCCCGGAAAAATGGTGGGCATATCGCAAGCCCTCGCCGCCGTTTCGCCAATCCAATAAATAATCTTCCTCGTCCACATCTGAATCTGAAAGCCCGGCCCGGCTCCACGGCTGGATTCGCGCCTTCAATTTTTCGCTGTTCAAAAACTGCCAGTTGGAGAGAATGAATCTGCCGTTTGGTTTCAACAGTTTTTTCACCGTCTTCAAAATATCCAAACGGATTTCAGTAGAAGGAATATGATGTAAAGTGGCAAAGCAAGTGATCAGTGACCAGTGAACAGTTATCAGCGGCTGATTACTGATGACTGATAACTGCTCACTATTCTTTGATAACTTCGTCAGATCAACCTCCCGAAACTCCACCCCCGGCGCTGACTCCGCGTCTCGAAGCAGGGGCAGGCTGAAGTCCAGGCCAAGAAGCGGGGCCTTGTGACCACGTCGAATCAACTCGCGGAGAAAATGCCCGTTGCCGCATCCCAGATCCAAAACGGAGTCATCCTCCTGAATCGAATCGAGAATCTTTTTTACGCCGGGTTGAAGCCGCTGGCGCGTGGCGGAAAACGATTCGCCGAAGCGGTTGTAAAACTCGCGGTTGATCTCGAGCATGCGTTGGATGGTTGCTGAGTTCATGCCGCCATTATATGACGGTATAATCCAGCCATGTTATCGCCGTACAAGATCGAAAAATATTCGCGTGAATTCGAAACGAAGACCCCGCAGGAGATCATCGAGTGGGCAGTGGAACGCTTTTCGCCGTACCTTGCGATGAGTTCGTCGTTCCAGACGCAGTCCATGCCGCTTTTGCACATGGCAACGCGCATCGAGCCTGACCTGCCGATTTTTTTCATTGACACGGGCTATCATCTTTGGGAAACGCTCATGTTCCGCGAGAAGATTGCCGCGGAGTGGGGCTTGAATATCATTGACCTGTACCGCTCCTCGCGCTGGGATGTGTTTGCGCGCCAGCACACGCGCACCCTGCCGCTGGAAGACCCGAACCTGTGTTGTTATTTGCACAAGGTCCAGCCGATGCAGGAGGCGTTGAAGAATTACAAGGCATGGATCAGCGGAATCCGCCGCGATCAGACCGTGGTGCGCGCGCGAGCCAAATTTTTGGAGTTGCAGGATGACGGCTTGTTGAAGATCAATCCGCTTTTGAACTGGACGAAGGCGGATGTAAACCGCTACATCGAGGAACACAACCTGCCCAGGCATCCGCTTTACGAAAAGGGATATCGCAGTGTGGGATGCGCTCCCTGCACGATTGCCATCGGCGTGAACGACGATGAGCGCGCGGGTCGCTGGGCCGGGCGCGGAAAAACGGAATGCGGCCTGCATACAGACATGTTTGCGAAGAAGAATATCTCCGATGTGAAGCGCGAGTTTCACCTGGATGTGGAGAACGTGAACCAGGGGTAAACGGAGATGGATGGAAACCGAAAAACTCAATTGCTCCTTGCGCCGTCCTCGGCGCAAGGCTGATTCGTAAAACGCCGCCGAGGACGGCGGCTTGAGCAACAAGTATGGAATTTACCGAAAAACGACAACGTTGGAAAAAGATCAACGCGTTGACTCCGCAAAAACTGGAGTTGGCTCGTCATTTACTGGAGAAAATCCGCGAGGGCGGGGATGTGATGGCCTTGTTGCGCCGTCATCCATTGGAGGGCGGCGGGTATTTGAACAAGGCCGCGCTGGTCGCTGCGTATCACGAGATGGTCGCAAACGGGATCATCCAACCCGATTCGGCTTTGCTCGAACGCATCCGCATGAAGCCGATGCGGACTCTCTCCGGCGTCACCACCGTCACGGTGTTGACCAAGCCATATCCCTGCCCGGGAAAATGTATTTTTTGTCCCACCGATGTGCGCATGCCGAAGAGTTACCTGCCCGATGAACCCGGTGCAATGCGCGCGCTGGAGCATCAATTCGACCCGTTCACGCAAGTCGAGTCGCGCATTCGCGCCTTGAAAAATCTCGGCCATCCGACAGATAAAATCGAGTTGTTGATCCTCGGCGGCACGTGGTCTTCCTATCGGCGGGATTATCAGGAATGGTTCGTGGCTAGATGCTTCGACGCGATGAACTCGTTTTACCACGGAGAACACAAAGAGCACGGAGAAGAACCAAAAGAAGACTCTGTGAACTCAGTGGTCTCTGTGGCGGACCTTCCAAAAATTTATTCAATTAACGAAACCGCACCGCACCGCAATGTGGGATTGGTCATCGAGACCCGTCCGGATGAGATCAATCCCGACGAGATCAAATGGCTTCGTCACCTCGGCGTGACCAAAGTGCAGATGGGCGCGCAAAGTTTCGACGACCACATCCTCGAGATCAACAAACGCGGACACGATGTCGAGTCCACGCGCAAGGCTACGGCCCTGCTCCGTGCAGCTGGATTCAAAATCGTTTTGCATTGGATGCCAAATCTGCTGGGCGCGACTCCCGAATCAGACCGCGCCGACTTTGCCAAACTGTGGGCTGGGTTTTGTCCCGACGAGATAAAAATCTACCCGAATCAATTGCTGGCAAATGCCGAGTTGTACGAATACTGGCGGCGCGGCGAATTCCATCCATACACCACCGAAGACCTTGTGGATTTGATCGCAGACATCAAGCCGACCATCCCGCGTTATTGCCGCGTCAACCGCGTCATCCGCGATATTCCGGGCAACAATGTCGTCGAAGGAAACACACGCACCAGCCTGCGGCAGGACGTGCAAAACGAAATGAAAAAACGCGGCACGCGCTGTCAGTGCATTCGCTGTCGAGAGGTGAAAGGCAAAAGCGTGGATTCATCCACCCTGCGCCTCGATGACCAAATTTATCAGGCGGGATTTGCCGAGGAGCATTTCATCTCCTTCATTACAGAAGATGACGGCCTGGCAGGATTCATCCGCCTCTCTCTCCCGAAGGCAGGGTCGCCAGCCACCGGCATTTCCGAACTGGACGGCGTGGCGCTGATCCGCGAAGTGCATGTGTACGGGCAATCGCTTGAGGTGGGTTCCGAAAAAACAGGCGCCGCCCAGCACGCGGGACTCGGTACACGTCTGCTCGCGGAAGCGGAGAAAATTGCAAAAGAAAACGGCCATCAAAAGATAGCCGTCATCTCTGCTGTTGGCACGCGCCAGTATTATCTTGATCGTGGATTTGAACGCGGGGAATATTATCTGTTGAAAAGCCTTTAGCCTCTCGATCCTTTCAAATGGGGATACAAGCCGTACCTTATGAGCGTTTGCGTTTTATGTAAGCATGGGGGGTGATCCCAAGCACATTGCTAAACTCCCGAATAAAATGCGGCTGGTCGTAAAAGCCGAGTTCCACGGCAAGTTGAGAAGATGGCCCCTTATCCATTTGCCGAAGGGCCAGACGTGCGTTTTCCACTCGGAGCAATTGCGAATATTGTTTTGGGGATACACCCACGTGGGTCTGGTATAAGCGCTCCAACTGTCGTTGGCCGATGGAAAGCCCTTGTGCGAGCGCCGGGATCGGTAAACGTCCGTCGCTTTCCCGCAGTCGGCCCAATGAGGCAAGCACAAGTCGGTCTTGTTCTTTGATGGGCAGAAGGCGGGAGAACAACCATTCCTCCAAAATATGGATTCGCGTCCGCCAGGACTTCGCCTCCTTCAACCTTGCATGAAGATTCAAGAGATGGGTTTTGTTCAATACATCGAGCAGGGAGATCGCATTCTGTAATTCAAAGAGGGGAATGCCTAAAAATGGAAATGCGCCGCCTTCATGAAAACTAACGCCAAGCATTTCCACACGTCCCAGAAAACTCATCTTTCGGGAAATGGTATTGACGCCGTCCAAAAATATCGGTTCGGTGAGCGGCTGGGAATCCAAAAGCAGGGAATCTCCAAAATTGAAGCCGATTCCAAACCGTCCCAGCGGGTGCATGTATTCGTCCTGATAAGCCAGCAGGGGAATATCGCGTTGAAAATACCAGTATGACCGCACATACGGCCTCAAAGGACGGCTGGGCGAAATCAACTGGAAGCCAAGATGAGTCAGGCTGGGTTCGTGTGCTTTTTGCATGGATCGCTTTTGAAGATGTCGAAAAAATACAATACTTTATGGAAGGTTCGAACTATTATCAGTAGATCACGAAAGCGTAGTAACGACTTAAGTCGTTCGGGCAAAAAGCGACTGAAGTCGCTACTACGAGCAACTTTTCGTGAAGCACTGATTATAAAAGAAAAAATTTGCTACCGTACATTTCCCTCGCAAAAACCCTAAAGGTCTTTTCTGCCCGTCAGGAATTTGCGAAGGTCAAGGAGACCTTTAGGGTTTCGTGTACGGTAGAGAAAGAAAAAACAAAGGAGTTTGAACATGGACAAAATGCGCACCATTGGAATCATCGTATTTGACGGGGTCTTAACCTCCGAAGTGACCGGTCCCGCCGAAGTGTTTGGCATTGCCGGCAAGCAGGACTGGTTCAAAGGCTCAAACGTTTTGTTGATCGGGGTAGAGTCCCAGCCGACGATTCAAACGGAAGAAGGCATTCAACTTGTTGTCAACGCCACGATTGACGATGATTTATACCTGGATGTGTTACTGGTCCCAGGCGGCAATGACATGAGTCAACTGTTGCAACATGAAAAATTAAATGTCTTCATCCAAAAACAGGAGGAAAACGCCCAGTGGGTCGGCAGTGTCTGCGCGGGCGCTTTTCTTCTGGGGAATGCAGGCGTATTGGATGGCAAACAGGCCACAACCTGGTTCGGCGGCGAAGCGGGTCTGCAAGCCCAATTCCCTGCAATTCAGGTCGTTCACGATAAACCAGTCGTGCTGGATCAGCGCCGAATCACTGCGAACGGCGGCCTGGTCAGTTATCGAGCCGCATTGGTTTTATTGGGAAAAATGTGCGGCGCAGAACATGCAAAAGAAGTGTACGAGAATCTGGGGATGGATCGTCTTGGTACTTGGGCAGAAATCGAAACAACAATTGTTACAATGGTGTAGAGATCGAGGCAGGCCCGCTTGCTGTCATATTGACCTTTTGTGAGTTTTTCTCTGTCATTGGTGTTATACTTGCCAGCGTTATTAGAACATATATTCTTTATGGAGTACACTTGAAAACAAAACACTGGATCGCATTCATCGCCCTCGGCCTCATCTGGAGTTCCTCCTTCCTGTGGATCAAGATCGGTGTGCAGGAACTCGGCCCAATGGCGCTGGTCGCGTTCCGTATGTTGTTCGGCGCGCTCACCGCCGCGGCGTATGCCGTTTATCAAAAAACGCAATGGCCCACCGACAGGAAAACCCTGCTCAGTTTTGCCATTCTCGGGCCCACCAGCCTTGCCATTCCCATCTTCTTCATTTCCTGGGGCGAGCAGACCATTGACTCAGCCGTCGCTTCCATCCTCAACGCGACGGTTCCCCTTTTCACCCTCCTCATCGCGCACTTCTGGCTCCATGACGATAAAATCACCCTGCAAAAGACCATTGGCCTGTTGACTGGCTTTGCCGGCATCATCATCCTTTTTAGCGAAGACCTGCTCGCCAGCCAGCATCAAAATGTCATCGGCCAACTGGCAGTTGTGCTTGCTTCCCTCTTCTACGCAGGGAGCGCCGTCTTCGCCCGTAAGACCACCGCTCACGTGGAGGGACTCGCGCGCGGCGCGCTCCCGCTCGTCACCGCAACCCTCTTCATGTGGATCGTCGGTCCTCTTGCCGAAAAGCCCTTTCTCATCCCGCAACTTCCCATTACGTGGGTTGCCGCGTTATGGCTTGGCGTGCTTGGCTCCGGCGCGGCCATGCTCATGTTCTATTACCTCCTGCACGAGATCGGTCCCACGCGCACGACGCTGGTCACCTATCTCTTCCCCGTTGGCGGCGTCATCCTCGGCGTGATCTTCCTGAACGAGCAACTCTCGTGGCAATTGCTCGCAGGCACGGTCTTGATTATCCTGAGTCTGGTCATCGTCAACTACAAAAAGAAAACCGCATGACCAAAGATCATCGTTCCGGGTTTGTCGCCATCATTGGCCGCCCCAACGTGGGCAAGTCCACTTTGCTCAATGCTTTGCTTGGGCAAAAAATTGCCGCCGTTTCGCCGCGCCCGCAAACCACACGCCGCCGCCAGCTCGGCATTCTCACGCTCGAACAGGCCCAAATCGTTTTCGTGGATACGCCCGGCATTCACAACCCCAAACACAAACTCGGTGAATTTCTAAATCAGGAAGCGCGGGAATCCCTCGAAGGCGTGGATGTGATTCTCTGGTTGGTGGATGTTTCGACTCAACCGACAGAAGAGGACATCCTCATCTCGTCCCTGCTCAACGGCATCCCGCTTCGGACTCCCCGAATGCTGATCCTGAACAAAGCGGACATGATCGGCGCCGAAGGAGAATCAATTCACGGGGAGGAATATGCCAAATTGCTGAATCAGGCGTCGGTTAGGAAAGTGTCCGCAGTGAAGCGGCTTGGGCTGGGAGAAATGCTCGAGACTCTGATCCAATTCCTTCCGGAGAGACCGCCTGAATATCCCGAAGAACAAATCACCGATTTATACGAGCGCGAGATCGCGGGAGATTTGATCCGTGAGGCCTGCCTGTTGCGCCTGCGCGACGAAGTGCCGCATGGGCTTGCCGTCCGCATTGACGAATTCAAAGAGCGCGACAACGGCATGGCCTACATCGCCGCCACGATTTTTGTGGAGCGCGAATCGCAAAAGGGAATCGTCATCGGCGAAGGCGGAAAAATGTTGAAATCAATTGGTTCCGCCGCGCGAAAAGAGATCGAGGAAATGGGGGGGAGGAAAGTGTTTTTGGAATTGCGCGTGAAGGTCTCGAAAGACTGGCGCAACGACCCGAATGCGTTGAAGCAGTTGGGGTATGGGAAGAAGAAGTGAAACGGTTCTTTGTGTTGAGAGCGGCCGGCACCCCTTGATATCTCAGGGGCGGATGGCAATGAGGTAAAATAACAGGGTGAAACTCTATCTTGATACCAACGTTTATAACCGTCCTTTTGATGATCAGACCCAGCCGCGCATCTGGCTGGAGACACTGGCTTTGGGATTGATTTTACAACTGGTTGAATCAGGAGAAGCGACATTGGTCAATTCATCCGTTCTGGAATTCGAAAATAGCCGTAATCCGTTTCCTTTGCGGCGCGAGTGGATGGAGCGCTGTTTGAGTTTGGCAACAGAATATCAGTATGTTGACGAATCGATACAAAAGCGGGCAGAAGAGCTTGAAAAGCAGAGCGTTTTAGCAATTGACGCCTTGCATGTTGCGACAGCCGAGTCTGTAACTGTGGATTTCTTTATCGCTTGTGATGATCGGTTGTTGAAAAAAAGAAAAGAGTTCAAAGTGAAATCCCTGAATCCGGTGGATTTTATTCAACAGGAATTAGGAGAACAACCATGACCATACACGTTCTCAGCGAAAGACAAATCGTTTTGGAAGCCGCGCAAGTACTTATGGAGCACATGGCCCCTTCCAAGGCAACTCGTTTCTGGGCATCCTGGCAGGTGGGTGAAGGAGATTATCTTGCCATTCGCGAGCAACTGTTTCAAAACGAAACGGTTTCCTCCCTTTATAAACAAATCAAGAAATTTGAAGAAGAACGAAAGAAGTAGATAAAGCAAAACGCCCCATATGGGGCGTTTTGCTGAAAATAAGCATCACCTTCCTTTCAACGGCTTGAACCCCTCGCCCAACACCTCATGCGCCACCCCGATGACCATGAACGCTTCGGGGTCAATTTCATGAATGATGGTTTTGAGGGTCACCACTTCGGCGCGCG
>JBBIUO010000187.1:0-8077 GCA_037440205.1 Chloroflexota bacterium | reverse complement strand
ATCGGGGTGCTGATTGTGGCCGTGGCCGACCTGAACGGCAGAATCCCTTTTATCCCTGTAGGCGTAGACGATGCAATCATTGTCCCCATCCTGTTGATCGGGTGCGCTGGGATCGTTCAACTGCTGATCGTCCGGCTGAACGAAAGCATCAACCGGGCGCGCGCCAGCGAAAAAATACAAAAAGAGGAAAATATCGAATTAAACGAATTGCGCACGTCGCTCGAAGAACGTGTTGCCCAGCGCACTGCCGAACTTGATTCCGCAAACCGAAGCAATGAACGGCGCGCAAAACAATTTGAAGCGATCGCGCAGGTGGTACGCGCCATCTCGTCCATCCAGGACCTTGAACTGCTGATCCCGCGCATCGCCCAGGTGATCAGCGAACAATTCGGCTTTTATCATACCGGCATCTTTTTACTGGATGAGAACCGGGAATACGCCGTTCTGCGCGCCGCCAACAGCGAGGGCGGAAGAAGAATGCTCTCGCGCGGGCACAAATTACAGGTTGGGCAGACCGGCATTGTCGGCTTTGTGACTGCAACAGGCCAGCCGCGCATCGCCCTTGACGTTGGGTCTGATGCGGTTTTCTTCGACAATCCCGACCTCCCGAATACCCGCTCCGAAATAGCCCTGCCCCTGCGCTACGCAGGCCAGATCACCGGCGCATTGGATGTGCAAAGCACCGAGCCCAATGCATTCGGACAAAATGACGTGGAAACCCTGGTCACGCTCGCGGATCAAATATCAATAGCGATCAACAACGCGACCATTCTTGAAGAGGCCCGTAAGGCGTTTGCCGAATCACAAAGCAGGTTTGGCGATGCCGTTCTTGAATCCTGGAAGGTGATGCAGCCGGAATCACTGGGACTGGGCTATCAGTTGGTAAATTCTTCAATCGGCCCTCTCGAAAAACCGCTGGAGGGAACCCACATTGAGGAGGCCATTACCCAGGAGAGACCGATCCTCTCCAACTCCAAAGGCATGACCTCGAATCTGGCAATTCCAATCCGCCTGCGCGGAAAAGTCATCGGGATCATGAATCTGCGCGCGCGGGGCGATCACCCATTGACCCAGGACGACGCGGATATCGCCGAAGCCGTGTCTGAACGCCTCTCGCTTGCAATTGAAACCGCCACCCTGTTGCGTGCCACCCAGCATCGGGCAGACATCGAGCGGGTCACGGCTGATATATCCTCCAGGATCAGTTCGTCAACGCATTTCGAGGCGATCCTGCAAATCACAGCCCAGGAGTTAAGCAAGGCATTGGGAGGCTCGGATGTGCTGGTGCAGATCGAGCCGGTCTCAATGGAATTGGGCATGTCGAGTTAGCCTGGATAAGATGAAAATGAAAAGAAGTTTTCTGTTTCATGCCCTGCTCGCAATGATAACCATATCCACTGTGGCCGCCTGTTCCGCGCTTCAAACAGCATCCACGCCGCCTCCGCCCCTTCGCGTGGAGTTCACGCAATGGTGGGGTGATTACACACTCCTGGTGGCCCAGGAGAAAGGTTTTTTTGAAAAATACGGCGTACAGGTGGAACCTGTCTATTACAATGTTTTTTCAGAGGCACTCCCCGATCTTGCGGCCGGACAAATTGATGCGGGTCTCATCGCAATTGGAGATACGATCAACATTAACCGCACCACGCCGATGAAAGCGGTGGCGGTCTCCGATAACGGCGGTGACGATGCCATTCTGGCAGGACCGGGAATCTCGTCCATTCAGGATCTGAGAGGCGGGAAGATAGGCGTGCAAACCGGTTCGCAATACGAATTGCTGATTGATCAAATGTTGCGAAGCGCCGGCATGAACACCGGCGACGTTGGCATCGTCTCGGTTTACCCTGAAGATGCCCTGGCCGCACTCAGAGGAGACCGCGTCCAGGCGGTTTACACGTGGGAGCCGTATCTATCGGAGGCGGTTTCAAGCGGATACAAAATCATTTATCCGCAGGAGCAGTTGCACCTGTTCCCGGATCTGATCGTATTTCGCAAATCCATCGTGGATAAAAGACCCGGAGATGTCCGCGCCTTCCTGAAGGCATGGTTCGAGGCCGTCAACTATCGTTTGCAAAACCCGCAGGAAACCCGCTCCATTGCGGCCAAATACGTGGGTATGGGCCTCGAAGAAGTGCAACCTGATGACAATTTAAAAATTCTCACATTGGATGATAATAAGACCACCTTCAACCTGCAGAGTGAAACCTCGATCTACTCCATCACAAAAACGACATCTGATTATCTGATCACGATCGGCGCGATAACCCAGTTGATCGACCCGCTCGAATTGCTCGATCCCGCCTACCTGCCTTAGTATAAAACGACCAGAGAGATTATTTATTATGCAGAACCCAGCCGCCCAACCGATCGCCCAGGAGGAAGAACGCCGCAAACGAAATGCGCTTGCGATCAGTTTGATCACCGGCGTCGTTTTTGCCATCCTTTCAGTCATTGTGGCAATGGCCTCGTATCGCGAATCCGGCATGGCGGGAGTATGGATGTCCATATTACCTGGCATGGTCTCGCTGGCGGCGTTTTTCTCAACCGCCCAGGCATCCCGAGGCCGCGCTTCGCTGGGAATCAGCACCCTGCTTGCGGTAATCCTGATGGCGGCGCTCGCCGGCCCAATCCTTGCACAGGGGCAGGGGCTTGCGCTCAGCATCATGATCCTCATTCTTGTCGCAAGTATTTCCTCTGCCACCCTCCCACCCGTCTGGGCAAGGCACGCCATCGTCACTGCTTTCATCATCTCCGCAATCATCATTCTGACCGATCTTTATTTGCCGGATTTCGGTGTCCCCACCAACCCAATCTTCACAAATTCCATTGCCACTGTCGTCACGCTCATATATGGTTTGCTCGTTCTCAGGAACTTTGACACGTTCGCGCTTCGCACCAAGATTATCATGATCTTCACCCTGATCACGGTCACCCCGCTTATCACACTTGGATTCTTCTACAGCCGCTCCTCCGCGGAGTTTTTGCAGGCCCAGAGCAAAACACAACTGACCTCCCTTGCCAAAATAGAGGCCGATAGCGTTGACGGATTCATTACGACCCAGCTCGACAACGTACACACAGACGCAAAACAACTGGCGTTCATCGAATATCTGGAGGCTCCCGCCCAAGAACGAGCCGGCAGTGAAAGTGAAACCAATGCGCGTTTTGCGCTTTTGTCACTGACACACAAGGACCCCGTTTTCATTCATTCCGTCGCAATTCTCGACGCAAACGGCACAAACATCCTGGATATGTTCGATGAGTACAAGGGAAGATACGAAGGCAATGCCGGTTATTTCATCCGCCCCCTGCAAACCGGACTACCATACGTATCCAACATCGAATTCCGCGAAAACAGGGAAAGCCTTTACTTCTCCGCGCCCGTAAAATCAACGAACGGAGACATGATTGGCGTTTTACGCATCGAGTATTACGCCAAAGTAATTCAATCCATCATCCGTTCTGTGGACCCCGGCGATCCGGGCACGATCCTTTCCCTCGTGGATGCAAACACATACATGCGGGTGGCATACACAGGCAATCGTGACGAACTCTTCAAGTCATATAAAAATTTCACCGACGCCGAGCTTGCCACTCTTCAGTCGGAAAGCCGCCTCCCCGCAGGCACAAGGGAGGATGCCATCGCGGGGGCAAACGACACGATCACTGCGGGCATTGACAACCTGCAACAACAACCCTTTTTCGAGGCGTATTCGCAATCGCTCGGCTCCGACGCGGCAAATACCGGTGTATTCCTCAAAACACAACCCTGGATTGCATTGGTGCGCCAATCCACAACGGTCTACCTTGCTCCCATAAAAGAACAAAACAGGGCCACCATCCTGATCTCCCTCATATTGGTGGTGCTGAGCATCGGAGCCGGGTTCCTGGCTTCGCAAATCCTCACGGCGCCGCTCATCACGCTGTCGAAAACGGCCGAGAAGATCGCCGCAGGGGACCGCACCGCGCGCGCCCATGCAATCGCAGACGACGAGATCGGCATGCTCGCTGTTTCATTCAACCGCATGACTGACGAATTGAATCAAATCTTCAACAACCTGGAAACCCGTGTCACCGAAAGAACAATAGACCTTGAAATCGCGCGCCGCCAAAGTGAAAAAAGGGCCGCCGAACTTCATTCCATCGGCGAGATTTCGAAAGTCATCACCGGCGAACAAAAACTCGAAAGGCTCCTTCCCCTTATATCGCGGCTTGTGAGCGAGCGGTTTGGATACTATCACACGGGAATATTCCTCATCAATGATACGAATCAGTTCGCGGTATTGCAGGCCGCAAGCAGTGACGGGGGGCAGAAAATGCTCGAGCGCGGGTATCAGCTTGAGGTCGGAGGAAGCGGCGCTGTGGGATATGCCGCCAAATTTGGAATGCCTCGCATCTCCCTTGACGTTGGGCAGGGTGCGGTTTTCTTCGACAATCCCGACCTTCCAAAGACTCGTTCTGAAATGGCCCTCCCCCTCAAGGTCAGGGATCGCATCGTGGGCGTGCTGGATGTGCAAAGCGAAAAACCGGGGGCATTCACCGAAGACGATGCCGGCACACTCAGCATTCTGGCCGACCAGATCGCAATCGCATTGGAAAATGCGCGCCTCTTCGCACAAACCCAGCAGGCGCTGGCCGAGGCGCAGACCCTTTACCGCCAAAACCTTCAAACCAGCTGGAGGTCTTTCAGCCGTGAAGAGGAATCCGTTGGATATCATCAAGGTTTGATGGGCGGGAAGAAGATGACCAGGCCCGTTGAGACAGATGAAATTCGACAGGCAATGAACCGCGGAGAAGTGCTCGTCTTTTCCGCCGGCGAGGCAAGACGGGAACCGACGATCGTCGTCCCGATCAAATTACGCGGCCAGGTCATCGGCGTCATGAACATCAAAGCCCCCACTGCCAATCGCCAATGGTCCAACAACGAGGTCAACCTGGCGAAAGCGATCTCGGAACGCCTTTCGCTTGCGCTCGAAAATGCGCGTCTGATCCAGGAATCACAGCGCCAGGCCATCAAGGAACAAACAATCAGCGACGTCACGGGCAAGATCAGCGCATCCATCAATTTGAAAAACGTATTGCAGACCGCTGTGGAGGAATTGGGCCATGCCATACCGGGATCGGAAGTGATCATTGAATTTGAACAAAAGAACGGGATACGGAGTAAACCATGAACGCTTCCCATTCTGACACCCTTATATCCCAGAGCGCCGAAAGGGAACAGCGCCAGCGCATTGCCCTGTTCGTTGCAAGTGCTCTTCTCATAACCGGCGCCTTGAATTCCTTTACCATACTTTACATGGCCGTTTCGCTGAAAATCTGGCACTTGTTTGTGTTGTATGGAGGCAACCTTTTATATCTGGCGCTTACCTATTTCGGATTAAGACAGATTCAGAAAAAGAACACGGTCGTCGGAGTGCTCCTGGTCGCAAACGCCATACCGTTGACGATATTTCTGCTCCCGCTTCTATTCACCGACATTGCGGTCCTGGCTGGCCTATTCAGCATCCTGGTCTCAGCCTTAATCATCAGCCAGACACTGGAGGCAAAGATCGTTCGCAGGGCGGTTCCCGTCAGCGCGCTGGCCGGCCTGCTGATCATTCTCCTTGGTTACCTGCCGTTATCATTCCGCATACCCATCCCCAGCGCACTGGTCATCACAGTTGCCATTCTTGCCATTCTTGAAACAATGATTTTCGTTGTGCTTGTCTGGCCGCAGTTCAGGATGTTCAACATCCAGACAAAACTGATCCTGATCTTCGTCACCCTGCTTGTTACCTCACTGCTTTTTATCGGCGCCTACAATGCCATTGCAAGCTACCGGATTCAGCGTGCGCAAACATCCGCCAACCTTGAAAATGACCTGCTGGTAAAACGGGCGGCGCTTGTCGATTTTCTTGAGGCCGCCAGACAGGACGTGATCTATCTAGGCGACGCGGAGGTTTTGCACAGTTACAACAAAACGTTGGACGACATCGCCGAGCCTAACGTGGTGATCAGGGCGCGAACGATCATGGAACGCGAGTTCCGCCGTTTTGCAGAAAGCCGCAAGATTTATGAAAAAGTAAGGTATCTAAACAATGACGGAAACGAGGTCTTGCGAATAGATACCGATGGAAATGGAGTTTCCGCAATTGCGCCGCAAACGGAGTTACTGAAGGCGGATGAACTTGATCCATCCGGCGATCTGAATTATTTTACGCAGACCAGGCTGCTGAATACAGGAGAATTATTTGAATCCCCACTTGGTTTGGAAACGGACAGGGGCCGAGTCGAGACCCCGCATGAACCCACCATTCAGTTCGGCACTCCGCTGGTGATCAACACACAGCCAAAAGGCGTCATTCTCGTGAGTATTTATGCGGAAAAATTCCTGAGCATATTATCCGCCTCAGGCTCGGACACCTTCCTCGTTGATGCAGACGGGTATTACCTGTTCCATCCCGACGAAACCAAACGCTGGGGGAGAGACCTGAACACCAACATCACTATCGGCAATGACTTCCCCGGCCTTGTCAATGACCTGTACAGCGGCGAAACCGGGAGCATCGAGACGGGCGGCTACCTGGTCATTTACGCGCCTGTCGTCATGCCAAACGACACCACCCCCCGCTGGTATATTGGAACCTTTGTCACGGTGGATTCCATTACAAGACCGATCTTTAGCTCCACGTACACTGCGTTAACTCTGCTGCTGATAACGATCATCGCTTCGATCTTCATCATGATCTACCTGAGCAATACGATCACGTCGCCGCTCGGAAACCTGGCCATGGTTGCACAGCATGTTGCGGCGGGAAATTTGTCGGCCCGGGTGAACATTCAAACAAACGACGAAGTGGGCATGCTGTCCAGGGTATTCAACACCATGACCGGTCAATTGCAGGAGATTTTTGCCAGCCTCGAAACGCGCGTCTCGGAGCGCACCGCCGAACTTGCAAAGGAGAAGGAGCAATCCGATACGCGCGCCAAACAATTTGAAGCGATCACCCGGGTGGCGCATGCCATCAGCGCGACGAAAAATTTGCAGGATCTGCTCCCGCAAATATCAAAGGTCATCAGCGAACAGTTTGGTTTCTATCACGTGGGCATCTTCCTGAATGATTCGAGCAACCAGATGGCAATCCTCAGCGCCGCCAACAGCGAAGGCGGCAGGAGAATGCTCCAGCGCAATCATCAGTTAAGGATTGGCGAGCAGGGCATTGTGGGCTACGTTACAAAAACGGGAAATCCGCGCATCGCACTGGACGTTGGAGAGGATGCAAATTACTTCGACAACCCCGACCTGCCGGAAACACACTCGGAAATGGCACTTCCGCTCAGGGCGGGTGATGCCATCATTGGCGCATTGGATATCCAAAGCACCGAAGTGGGCGCTTTTACAGATGACGACTTTGAAGCCCTTTCGGCCCTTGCCGATCAGGTAAGCCTTGCCATTCAAAATGCGCGCCTCTTTGACCAGATCGAAAAAGCGCTCGCGGAAGCCAGTGCAATCCAGCGTCAATATATCCGTGAGACCTGGGACCGCCTGCCCAGGGAGGAAAACCTGAGAGGATTCCGATATTCAATTGTCGGCGTCAATCCACTGGATGATGAAACAGGCGCCCCCGAAAAAGACACCCCGGACAAATATGTCATCAATGTTCCAATTGACCTGCGCGGCGAAACCATCGGAACGCTTTCAGTGAAAGTTCCAAAAGGCGAACACGTAAGCGCAGACCAGGTTGACCTGATCAAAGCAGTCGCCGAGCGGGTGGCGCTCTCCGCCGAAAACGCCCGCCTCTTTGAAGAAACGACCCGCCGTGCGGAACAGGAACGAATCATCGCCGATATCACAACAAGAATTGGCGCATCCGTTCGTACGGAAAGCATCCTGCGTACGACCGCGGCTGAACTTAGCCGTCTGCTGAGTGATGCTGATATTTTTATCAAACTTCAGACCCAGCAAAATGGGAAGGACTCCCAGTAAAAGATGCAAGGCACTGCAGGCCGCATCTGACCAGTTTCTTTTTATACACCCAACCCACAGGACTGAGAATGCAGGAAAATAACATCCAAAACCATCAAGTCATGGACA
>JBBIUO010000186.1:3696-8087 GCA_037440205.1 Chloroflexota bacterium | reverse complement strand
CCAAAACCTGACCAATGTTCATACGGCCCGGCACACCCAGCGGATTTAATATGAGGTCAACAGGAGTGCCATCTTCAAGGAATGGCATGTCCTCAACAGGAACGACCTTGGAAACCACACCTTTGTTGCCATGACGGCCCGCCATCTTGTCACCCGCCGTGATCTTGCGACGCTGGGCAACAGAAACACGCACCATCATATCCACTCCGGCGGAGAGGTCAGAGTTATCTTCACGAGTAAACACTTTTACATCAACAACTTTACCGCGTTCTCCATGGGGCATACGCAAGGATGTATCTTTCACATCGCGGGACTTCTCGCCGAATATTGCGCGCAACAAGCGCTCCTCGGGCGTAAGTTCTTTTTCGCCTTTGGGCGTGATCTTGCCAACGAGAATATCATTCGGGCCAACTTCGGCGCCAATGCGAATGATGCCATTCTCATCCAGGTCTTTGATTGCATCATCGCCGACATTGGGAATATCCCGGGTGATCTCTTCGGGACCAAGTTTTGTATCACGCGCTTCCACTTCGTGTTTCTCAATGTGAACCGATGTGAAGCGGTCATCCTGAACAAGGCGTTCAGAAAGTAAAATGGCATCTTCGAAATTGCCGCCCTCCCATGAAAGGAAGGCAACCACTACGTTTTGACCGAGGGCGAGTTTGCCGCTATCTGTGGAGGAGGAATCCGCAATGATATCGCCGGCCTTGATCAATTGTCCCTTGACGACAGACGGGCGTTGGTCAATGCATGTGCTTTGATTGGATCGCTGATACTTGCGAAGTTGATAGACGCGATTCCCGCTTCTCTTTTCCTTGACCGTGATGCTGGATCCTGTTACTGAAACAACTTCGCCATCCGCATCGGCGACCACGACCTGGCCTGAGTCGAGAGCCGCATGGCCTTCCATACCGGTCGAAACAAGTGGAATCTCAGGGCGCACCAAGGGAACGGCCTGAGCCATCATGTTCGACCCCATGAGCGCACGATTCGCATCGTCATGCTCGAGAAATGGAATGAGCGCCGCACTAATGCCAACAACCTGATGCGGGGCTACATCCATGTATCAATGGCCTCGGAACCCGCAAACATAAAGCCGGAGTGATAGCGGCAGGAAATACGCTCGCGGGAAAATTCCTTACTCTCTGTTAACTGGGCATTCGATTGGGCAATTGTGTACTTATCTTCAGCGTCCGCGGAGAGATAAACAATCTCGTCAGACACAAAAGGAATCACGTTTACATCTTCGCCAATCTTTGTAAGTTTCTTCATGGTTCTGGAGTCAATGACGCTTCCGGATTTGAAAAGCAGTTCCTCGGTTTTGGGGTCATAAATATCATCACGCAACGTACGTCCTTCCAGCCGTTCATCATCCCCCTTGAAGGACTTAAACACTTTCCGATACGGTGTTTCGATGAACCCATATTCATTTACACGGGCAAAAGAGGCCAGACGACCAATGAGGCCGATGTTTGGACCTTCAGGAGTTTCAATTGGGCAAATACGCCCATAGTGTGAATGATGCACGTCTCGAACGTCAAAACCGGCGCGCTCACGCCGAAGACCTCCAGGACCCAGGGCAGACAGGGTTCGTTTGTGCCTTAGCTCGGCCAGAGGATTGGTCTGATCCATAAACTGGGAAAGTTGCGATGAGCCAAAGAACTCACGCAATGCGGCAACCACCGGGCGGATATTCACCAACGTCACAGGCGAGAGTTGTTCCTGGTCGCGGATGGACATGCGTTCCTTGATGACGCGCTCCATGCGGCGCAGGCCAATGCGTAATTTATTTTGAATCAGTTCACCCACCGTTTTGACGCGACGATTGCCCAGATGGTCAATGTCGTCGGGCCGTTCGGCGCCATTATTGATCTGGATCATGCGGCGAATCAGGCGAATCACATCGTTTTTGGTAACGGTGCGGTGAGGGATGGGAATGTTCAAATCAAGTTTTTGGTTCAATTTATAACGACCCACCCGCTCAAGGTCGTAGTGGCGCTGATCAAATAATTGTTCTTCAAGGAATTGACGAGCGTTATCGAGCGTGGCAGGGTCACCGGGCCGCATCTTCTTGAAAAACTCGATCAGCGCCGCATTCGGAATTGGCTGGTTGGACTGGCTCCAATCCGGCTCCTGTTTAAGTGAAGACGCGATGAACATGCGCTCAGGATTGTTATCCACATCTTTAAAGATGGAGAGTATTTCTTCGTCCGTTCCCAGTTTGATGGGGGAATCTTTGAGGCCATCATCCACAGCGGCCAAAGCACGCAGGAAAACAGTAATTGGAACCGTTCGCTTGCGATTGAATTTCAGGATGATGTAGTCGGATTTACGGGTTTCAAATTCCATCCAGGCGCCGCGATCCGGGATAAGTTTTGCCATCGCAAGCGGGCGACCCGTAGCCCGGTCGGCTGGCGCTTCAAAATACACACCCGGCGAACGGATCAATTGAGACACGACAACACGTTCAGTTCCATTCACGATGAACGTGCCTTTATCGGTCATTTCCGGGAAGTCGCCCAGGAAAATATCCTGCTTAATCGGCTCTGGAACATCCGGACCAGCCAGAAGAACAGAGACATATAAAGGACTGGCATATGTTAAATCGCGTTCAACACATTCCTCGATGCTATGCTTGGGTTCCCCAAACCAATACTTAAGTCCCCACTGCTGCGATTCGGGACTTCGGCTTGGAAAGAACAACTTCATCCCCTTGTTATATGACTCAATGGGCGAGATCTCATGGAAAAGATCATTCAACCCCTCCTTCTTGAGCCTTTCAAATGAATCGAGTTGTACTTCAATCAAATTGGGGAGGTCTAACTTTACCGGGATACGTGCGTATGTTTTTTGGGGCAAAGAAGATGCCATTCTTCTCTCCTGACTCTATGGCTGGATTATAAAACAATTTTAACTGTCCCATTTGGACAGCGACCTAACATTATATCGAAACGAACATAAAAAGTCAAGAAACGACAGAAAACAAATCAAACCGTGCGGTTTTCTTGACAATCTATATAAGTGCGTGTAAAATCACGGGCGCTTAACAAAAAGGTGGTTCTGCCGAGATAGCTCAGTTGGTAGAGCACGCGACTGAAAATCGCGGTGTCCCCAGTCCGATCCTGGGTCTCGGCACTCTCGGCTGAAATTTGGGCCAAGAACGCGGGCGTAGTACAGTGGTAGTACGTCTCCTTGCCAAGGAGAAGGTCGTGGGTTCGAATCCCATCGCCCGCTCAAATATTTTGTAAATACAGGTTGGGGTGTATTCGATCAAAAATTTTCTCATATCTGTGGCGTCGTGGCCAAGTGGTAAGGCAAGGGTCTGCAAAATCCTCATCAGGGGTTCAAATCCCCTCGACGCCTCAACAAAAGCAAACCATGTGTGGTTTGCTTTTTTGTTTACGGATTTCTTATGAAAAATCCGTCAAAAAAGTCTATAATCCGATTAAGGAAAATCTCCGTGTCATTTATGAAAAAACTGAGACCGTCGTTCGTATTAAGTGTATCTATTGCTTATGCTTTAATGGGGGTAATATGGGTCCTGCTTTCAGACCGGGTGGGCCTGCTTTTGTTTCCTGATCCGCGTCAACTGTTGCTTATTCAATCATACAAGGGTTGGTTTTTTATCGTTGTGACAGCCATTGTTCTTTTCATTTGGCTGAAAAACAGAAAAGACACATTGCAAATGGCGGAACAAGGCTTTACCGACCTCTTTGAATCTGCAACCGAAGGAATATTCAGGTCGTCACCAGAGGGAAGATACATCAGCGTCAATTCCGCCATGTCGCATCTTTACGGGTACGCGTCTCCCAAAGAGATGATCGAAACAATAAGCGACATCGGCACACAGATCCATTTGTCGCCAGACAGCCGTCGCAGGTTCACTGAGGAATTAACCCGTAACGGATTTGTGGAGAAGTTCGAATCAAGGAACTTAAAAAAGGATGGAACCATCATCTGGACTTCCACAAACGCCCGGGTCGTCCGGGACAAAAACAATAAGATTATATATTATGAGGGGTTCGTTACCGACATTACAAAACAGAAGAACGCGGAAAATGCGATCCGTGAGGCCGAGGAACGCTACCGTATACTGGTCGAAAAACTGCCCGCGGTCATCTTCATGGACATATTTGGCGACCCCCAACACACCCAATATATCAGCCCGCGCTTGAAGGAACTTCTCGGCTATACCCCGAAAGAATGGGAGGCCGGAGATAAATTGTGGGAAAATTCGCTGCACCCGGATGACAGGGAACGCGTCCTCGCCGAAGACGTTCGGACCGATAGAACCGGGGAGCCATTTCGAATCGAGTACAGACTGCGGCATCGAGACGGGCACTATGTCTGGATCAAAGAGGACGCGTCCATCGTTCTCGGGGAAGATGGAA
>JBBIUO010000186.1:0-3686 GCA_037440205.1 Chloroflexota bacterium | reverse complement strand
CCGCAATTCTGGCAGGGAATTCTCCTGGATATCACAAAACAAAAGAATTCTGAAAAAGCAATGGAGGAAAATGAGATCAGTTATCACGGATTATTCAACAGCATCACACAAGCCGTTTACATCCAAAACAAGGAAGGTCAATTCCTGGATGTCAACGACGGCGCGGTGAAAATGTATGGGTACCCGAGGGAATTCTTCATGGGAAAGACCCCCGAAGTGTTGAGCGCGCCAGGCAAAAATGACCTGAAAGAACTGGCAAAAATCATCGAGCGCGCCTTTGACGGAGAACCGCAGGAATTCGAATTTTGGGGAAAGCGGAGCAATGGACAGATTTTTCCGAAAACCGTCACATTAAACAAGGGAACCTACTTTGGACAAGATGTTGTCATTGCCATCGCACAGGATGTCACAGTTCGCAAACAGGCGGAAAGATTACTTGAGCGTCAGGTCAGGGAATTGACTGTTCTACGCGCCATCACCACGGCCGGCGCGCAGAGCAATTCGGAAGATGAAATCATCGAACAAGTGACCCGAATCACCGCCAGCATGTACCCGGACATGTGCGGTATTTTGGTTTTAAATGAACAAGGGAACATGCTTACACCCCACCCATCCTACGTAGGCGCGGATATAACCAAGTGGAAGAACGGGTATCCCGTCACGGAAGGGATTGCGGGAAGGGCCGTAAGAACAGGCAGATCCATCCTCCTCGCGGATATCACAAAAGAACCGAACTACATGAAAGTCGTATCGGACATGAGGTCGGAGATCTGCGTTCCTTTTCGGATCCACGAGCGCATCATCGGCGTATTCAACGTGGAAAGCAGGGAGGCCAATGCCTTTGACGAAAACGATGAGCGCCTGCTGAACACGATCGCCGACAGTCTGGGAACCGCCATCGAGAAACTCCGCCTCATTAAGGCAGAGCAGGCCCAACGTCGGCGCGAAGCGGCACTGCTGGATCTGATTCGCATCGCCGCTTCTTCGCTGGACCTGAATCAGGTTTTGCAATCCATTCTTGATCAGCTCATCAAGTTGATCCCCTCCGATTCCGGGAGCATCCAACTGTTGGATGGGGATCGCCTGAATGTTTCAGCCTCCATCGGGGATGAAGCGCTGGGAGTCGGGCGGCACGGCCCGCTTTATCTCAATCAGTTTCCCCTGAACAATTACATCGTCACGGAAAAAAAGGCCGTGCGAATAGATGATGTGACCCTCGACGACCGTTACAGAAATTTCGGCCAGGCATCCTATCTGCGTTCGTTTATGGGCATTCCTCTTATTGCCAAAGATAAAACAATTGGAATGATCACCCTCGACAGCCGTCAAACCGCCCGGTTCACCGAGCAGGACGAAGAACTTGGTCTCGCCATTGCCAACCATACTTCCATCGCCATTGAGAATGCCCGTCTGTTCCATGAGGAAAAACGCCGCTCCCAGATCATCGAGACCATGGCGAACATTGCGAACGAAATTGCCACCACCAGGGAGGTCATTTCTGCGCTGGATAAAATCGCCGAACATACCCTGTCTCTTCTCCGCGCCAGCACGGTCGCAATCTATCTGCTCCAGGACGATGGCAAGACCATAAAAATCGTCACCGCAAAGGGCGACTATCAAAAGGAAATGCTTTCGCACACGCTCAAAATTGGGGAGGGAATTACCGGCAATATCATCTCAACCGGAAAACCCGAAATCGTGGACGACATTTCAAAAGATCCACGTAAAAAAACCGTTCCTGGCACGCCCCAGGAGGATGCCATGCACGACACAGTGATGTCGGCCCCGTTGATCCTGCATGGCAAATCCATTGGGGCCATCAATGCGTGGAGATTGAAGTCCAATGGGTTGTTCGATAACTCCGAACTGAATTATCTCGTCAGTATCGCGCACCAGGCGTCGGTTTCGATAGAATCGGTTCGTCTATTCGAGCAGGCCACGCGCCGTGCGCAGGAGGCGGCGGCCATTGCGGAAGTCGGGCGCAGTATTTCATCCACGCTTCAACTGGATACCGTGCTCGACAGCATTGCCTTTTATGCCAGGGAACTGCTAAAGGCGGAAACAAGCGCGGTGTATTTATCCGAACAAAACTCAAATCTCCTGCGGGCAATATCAGCAGTTGGAAACGAGGCGGAGGAGATCAAGAACGACCCGCTCCGTATCGGTCAGGGAATTCTCGGAGACATCGCCCGGACAAAACAGGGCGAGATCGTCAACAACGCGATCAATGACCCGCGTTCGATCCCGGTGGAAGGGACGGAAATTTCACAGCACGAGCACATCATGGGAATGCCGTTCCTTTCAAAGGGACAGTTGACCGGCCTGCTGGTGGTATGGCGAATCGGAGAGAATGAGGAATTCAAAACAACCGATCTCGATTTTCTTGGCAGTCTTGCGCAACAAGCCACTGTTGCCATCGAGAACGCGCGCCTTTTTGAGGCGGAACACGAACACCTCCAAAACGCCGAAATCCTGAACCAGGCTACATCGGCCCTGGCCAATACCCTCGAAACCTATAATCTGTTTGAAACCATTCTGGATTGGCTGAAAACAATCGTTCCATACGACAGTGCATCCATCATGGTGGTTCAAGGCGAAACGTTGAAACTTGCCGCAATGCGCGATCTCCCTGATGAATTTTCGGTTGGGCAGTCCTTCCCAATCACCGGAAAATGGAACGTCATTGCGTCAATGCGGAGGCCGTTCGTGCTCGAAGACGCGCAATCGGACCCGCGTTTCGAAAGATGGGAAGGCAGTGAATACATTCGCGGGTGGATGGGCGTTGCCATGTTCGTCCAGGATAAATTGATCGGTTTCATCAATCTCGACAGCAAAACCCCGGGCAGATACACCGAAGAACAGGCGGTTCTGGTTCAGACCTATGCCAATCAGGCCGCGATTGCAATCGAGAACACCCGTCTCTTTGAACTGGAGCAAAAACGACGCAGGGATGCGGAGATTGTGCGGCAGGCCGCCACCATTCTTTCCAGCCTGCGAGACCTGCCGTCCCTGCATGAAGCGATCCTCGAATGGCTGCACAGAATCGCGCCATACGACAGCGCATCCATCCTCGAATTGGAAGGGGAACATGTGCGCATTACAGCCGCCAGGGGACTCCCAAATCCTGAAAAGGCGTTGGATCAACTTTTCCCGGCAGATAACATCCTGTGCAGGATCATGAATGAAACGGGCGAGCCGCTGATTATTGGAGACTGCGAAAAAGATTCACGCTTTGAACGATGGGGAGAAGTGGAAAATATTCGCGGCTGGATGGGCATCCCCATGATCACGCGCAGCCAGGTCATCGGCTATCTCACCCTGGACAGCCACACGCCAAACGCATTCTCGGTAAACGATGCCGTTGCGGCCCAAACATTTGCCCACCAGGCCGCCAATTCACTCGAGAACGCGCGGCTTTACACCGAGACTCTTCAACGCCTCGAAGAATTGGAAATGGTAAGCCGTGTTTCTTATGCCCTGCGCGCCGCACACGACACCCGGCAAATGATCCCCATTTTGCTGGACGAGATCAAAGCGAACATGGGCACAGACACCGCCGCAATCTGGTTGTACGATCACGGAAAAAACGAACTTGTCCCCATGGCCGCCAGTGGAAGATTAAAGAGCCTTCCAAAATCCACGTTCAAACCAAATGAAGGAATCGTCGGCTCGGTGTATTTCAGCGG
>JBBIUO010000185.1:0-8117 GCA_037440205.1 Chloroflexota bacterium | reverse complement strand
CGTTAAAACTTGTGCAATTTGCGCAAGGTGGCAACTTGGATTAAATTACCCAAATCGCCCCATGATGTAATCTTCGGTTTTCTTTTGCTTCGGTGAAGTGAACATCTTCGAGCCGTCGTCGTACTCGATCAATTCGCCCTGCAAAAAGAAGGCGGCAGAATCCGCGGTACGCGCAGCCTGCTGAACGGAGTGCGGCACGAGGATGATCGTGTAATCCTTTTTCAACTCCTGCAAGGCGGCTTCCACTTTGCCTGTTGAAATCGGGTCGAGACCGGAGGTGGGCTCGTCGAGCAAAACAATTTCAGGTTGAAGCGCAAGCACACGCGCAAGGCACACGCGCTGTTGCTGTCCGCCGGAGAGCGCAATGGCTGGCTCACTCAATCTGTCCTTCACCTCATCCCAGATCGCGGCAAGTTTCAAACTGCGCTCGAGCGCCTCATCCAATTTCGATTTTCGTTTTTCGCCCGCCATCTCCAATCCATAGATCACATTCTCGCGAATGCTCAACGGAAGCGGAACGGGACGCGCAAACACCATGCCCACTTTGCGGCGCAAGGCAACCACGTCAACTTTTGGATCGAGGATGTTCTCCCCATCAATGATGATCTGACCGGAACTGGCCCTCACCTCGGTGAGATCATTCAAGCGATTAAGACATCTCAGCAAAGTGGATTTTCCGCCTCCTGCCGGACCGAATAAAACTGTCACAGCGTTCTGACGAATTCCCATGCTGACGCCGCGCAAAGACTCGGTGCCGTCGGAATATTGGAGGGAAAGGTTTTCGATGAGGATTTTGTTCATGAGTTATTACGCAACACGCATCACGTGTTCCGTGTTGCGTGTTCCGTAAATTTTTTACCATTGACGTTTCGCCCTAGCCCGCGAGCGGATGACTGTGGCAATCACATTCATGGTCAACACGAAGACGAGCAGAACCAGCGCCGTTCCATATTGGATTTGAATCGGCATTTCAGGCACCTGCGTGGAAATGACAAAAAGATGATACGGCAGGGCCATGGTCGCATCGAAGGGGGAACCCGGCAAACGCGGAAGGAAGAACGCCGCGCCCGTGAAAAGGATCGGCGCAGTCTCGCCCGCGGCACGTTCCAAACCGAGGATGACGCCAGTGAGAATTCCGGGCAATGCTTCCTTTAACACGATGCGGCGGATGGTCTGCCATCTCGTCGCGCCGAGGGAAATGCTCACCGTGCGAAACGCCTGCGGCACGGAACGAAGCGATTCCTCTGCGGTGCTGATGATGACGGGCAGAGTCATGATGGAAAGAGTCAACGATGCGGCAAGAATGGACGTGCCAAATTGCAGAAACAGCACGAACAACCCAAGCCCGAACAAACCATACACCACCGAGGGAATACCTGCGAGGTTGATGATCGCCAGGCGAATGAGACGGGTCAGGGCGTTATCTTTTGCATATTCTGCAAGGTAGATGGCGGCGGCAATGCCAAGCGGAACGGAAAAAATTGCAGTGCCGATTGTCAGGTAGAGTGTGCCGATGATCGCCGGGAGAATCCCGCCTGCCCGCATCCCATCATGTGGAAACCCCGAAAGGAATTCCAACGAAATGGCCGGGCTGCCCTTGAAAAGAATGAACAGGATCGTGCCGACGATGGGAAGCACGGTGACCACAGCCACCAACGTGATGAGGCTGAAGCCAAGTCGCTGAACGGTGTGACGATTGCGGGCGAGGAATTTGAGCATGGTATCTGTTTACAAGTCGAAAAGGTACAGAACATCCTGCAATGAAACATACTCGCGACTGACCAAATTCGCGTGGCTCAGGTTGATGTCTTTTGCAAGAGCCTGCGCCTTCTGCAAATCATCCTTTTCAGGATGTAGTTTTACTTCATAGGCGTGCTGGTTGTTTAAGATAAAGTCAATCTCGGCGCCATTTTTGCGTTGATAGTATTGGATCGTTCCATGTTTTTGCAAATTCCAATATACTGCATTTTCGAATAGCGAACCTTCGTCCACCTGTGAAAATTGACGAACCAGGCCGGGATCGCAGACATACAACTTTCCTGTCTTTCGTATTTCAACGTCCCTGTTCGTGGTGGCGGGACGAATGATTTTGATAAAGTATGTGCCTTCCAGGAATGACAGATATTCAATCAAGGTTTGCCGCGCTATGCCGAGAGTGTTGGCAAGTTTTTGCGCATCCAACCGCGACCCGGTTCGTTCCATCAGCAGGAAAAGCAAATCCCTGATCTTGTGGCTTTTTCGAAAGTCGCTTAATTGCAATACTTCCAGTTGATAATAAGATGTGAATATATCCTCCAAAGCGGCCCTTTTTTCAGCGTCGGTGGCCTTCAACACCACCCCGGGGAACCCGCCATATTTCAGGTATTCATCCATATAAGATTTGTACGTTGTATACAACGACAATGTAGCCTGGCCGGATTGACTTTTTGGAGGCGGGGGGACCTGTTTGATTTGCAGGAACTCTGAAAAATTTAAAGGATATAACTCGAAAATATACTTGCGCCCCGCCAGCGATTCGGAAAACTGGTTCTTCAAATAGAAACTCGAGGAACCGCTCAGGATGAACTTGATACGATACGTGTCCATCAGGTATTTCACAACAGACGGTAATTGCCTGACCCACTGGATTTCGTCGAGAAAAACAAACCCCTGTCCCGTTTTTTGTAATCCCAGCAATTCGAGGTTTCTTTTTATCGCGTCGTAGTCCGTTTCCTGAAAATAAATCTGGTTGCGGGGATTTTCGAGATCGAGGTAAATTTTGTTCTGAGAGTTGATTTGCTCATAAATGTATTTGAGCAGGGTGGTTTTCCCAACGCGCCTCATTCCCGTAATGACAATTGCTTCAGGAGACGAAAGCACGGGGGAAATGGATAAATACAAGTCTCTTTGAATTATCATAAGTATACTTTACATAAAGTAGTACTTTTTGTCAAGTATGGTTTACAAAAAGTATTCTACGAAAGGATTCTCTCCGCCCTCTTCTTCGCGCGGAAGACGACGGCGGAGGCAATGACATTCACGATCAATGAGATCAGGAAAAGCACCATGCCGATGAAGAACAACACGTGATAATGTGTGCTTCCATTGGCAACCTCACCCATTTCGGCGGCGATGGTGGCGGTCATGGTGCGGACGGGGGAAAACAAACTGCCCAATTTAACGGCAAGAACAGGCGCATTGCCCGTCACCATCATCACAGTCATCGTCTCACCAATGGCGCGGCCAATACCCAGCATGACCGCGGTCAACACACCGGAGCGGGCGGCGGGCAACGTCACACGCCAGATGGTCTGCCATTTGGTTGCGCCCAATGCCCAGGCGCCTTCACGGTAGGAGCGCGGAACCGCATCCAGCGCATCCTCCGCAACGGATACGACCGTCGGCACAGCGATCCCACCCAAAAGCAACGATCCTGTAAATGCGGTCAGACCAGTTGGCAGGTCAAGAAAGACGCGCAGAAACGGGGAGACGATCAAGATTCCAAGAAATCCCAACACAACAGATGGAAGTCCGCCGAGCAATTCCACAAGCGGTTTGAGAATCTCGCGCATCCAGCGCGGAGCAACTTCAGAAATATAAACGGCGGTGCCGATCCCAAACGGGACGGCGATCAGCGTTGCGCCAATGGTGACCACGAGCGAACCCGTGATAAGCGGGACGATGCCAAAGTAATTTTCAATCGGATACCAGCGAACGTTGAGCAGGGATGATGTTTCCACTTCGCCGAGCGCGGGCAGGCCTTCGCGCAACAGAAAGAAAAAGATGAGCGCGACAAATAAAATCGCCGAATAGCCCGAGGCCTGGATCAGGCGGGTGATGATGAATTCACGAAGAGACAAAGATTTTTCCATTTTCACCTTGCAGGCACAAACCCAAGTTTCGCAACGATCTGCTGTGCTTCGTCGGAAAGAATCCAATCGAGATACTCGCGGACGATTCCAACAGGCTCGCCGTTGGTATACATGTAAAGATCGCGCGCGATGGGATAACTTTTATCGTTCACGGTTTCGATGGAAGGCAGAACATACGGCGCGCCCGCCTCTTTTGCAATCGCAATCATCTTTAAATCCTTCGGCACGTAGCCAAGGCCGTCATAGCCGATTGCATTCGGGTTATCGCGCACTTCCGAAATAATGCCTTCGGAAGATGGAAGCAACAACGTATCTGTTGAAAAGAGGGTTTTATCCTCCTTGCTTCCCAAACGCAAAACGGTTTCCAAAAAATAAACGTGCGTGCCGGAGTTCGTTTCGCGCGAAAGTTTTACGATCGGGCGATCCTCTCCGCCCACGCCATGCCAGTTGGTGATTTTGCCGCTGTAGATATCGGAAATTTGTTGCAAGGTCAATTCACTGACGGGGTTTTCAGGATTCACGATCACAGCAATCGCATCGCGCGCGATGATGTGTTCAACAGGGTTCACACCCTTCGCTTGCGCCTCGGCAATTTCCTCGTCCTTGATCTTGCGCGAGGCATTGGCAATATCCACCGTGTTGTTGATGAGCGCCGCAATGCCCGTGCCAGAGCCGCCGCCCGTCACCGAAATTCGCACGTCGGCATGGTCGCTTTGATATTTTTCCGCCCACGCCAGCGCAAGGTTGACGATGGTATCGGAGCCTTTATTTTCGATGTATTGCGCGGAAGAATCGGAAGCGGTTTGGGATGATGTGGAGCCGCAGGATGCGAGAAGAAAAGACGCGAGAAGAAAGGCGATGGCGATATGTTTCATTGGGACGGATTATAGTCGTTGGCAGACAGGGAAACAAGTAGAGGACAAGTAAACAGGTAGACAGGTAATACAAGTAGACAGGTACACAAGTACACAAGTGGATACGGAATCGCTTCGGACTCACTGAAAGTTGATCCTGTTCCGATTATCATTTTCTCCCCGTTTCATCCTTCATCCTTTTCTTTGATAAAATCGCTCCATGAATACGGACCAACTCGCCTTCTCCGTCCAGCAATTGGATTTTTACTACAACACATCCAAAAAAGCGCTTTCGAACATCAACCTTGAAATCCAGCCGCAAAAAGTGACCGCGTTGATTGGGCCTTCGGGATGTGGCAAGTCCACATTTTTGCGTTGCCTGAATCGCATGAACGACACCATCCCCGACACCCGCGTGGAGGGGAAGATCCTGCTCAAAGGCGAGGATATTTACGGCGCGAACATGGACGTGGTCAATTTGCGCCAGCGTGTGGGCATGGTCTTTCAAAAGCCGAACCCGTTTCCTCAATCCATTTACGACAACGTGGCATTCGGTCCGCGCGTGATGGGCATGGACGTGAATCTCGACGATGTGGTGGAAAAAAGCCTGGTCGCCGCCGCGCTGTGGGATGAAGTGAAGGATGATTTGAAATCCGACGCGATGGGATTATCGCTCGGTCAACAGCAAAGACTGTGCATCGCCCGCGTGATCGCCGTCCAACCCGAAGTCATCCTCATGGACGAATCCACTTCGGCGCTCGATCCCATTGCCACCCTGCGCGTCGAGGAGCTGATCGCAGATTTGAAAAAGGACTACACCATTGTCATCGTCACTCACAACATGCAACAAGCCGCGCGCGTTTCAGACTATACGGGTCTGTTCTGGCTGGGAGAGTTGATCGAGTTTGCGCCGACGAATCAAATGTTCACCCGGCCAAAGGAAGAATTGACTGAGGCGTATATCACGGGAAGGATGGGATAGCGGCTGATCGGTAATTGGGAATTGGTAATTGGTAATTCTGTGTCTGGTGAAATCAAAAAGGTGAGCGCAAAAACTATGCCCACCTTTTTACTTCCTACTCATTACCTGTCACTCACTTGTTCTTCTTCCAAAACTCATCATCGCTGGATTTGATCTCGCTGAATTCGCCGGTGGCGATGAAAACCGTGCGTTCACAGATGTTGGTCACGCGGTCGGCGACGCGCTCGAGGTTGTGAGCCACCCAAAGAAGCCAGTTCGCGCGCTCGATGGTCTTGGGGTCTTGAATGACGAAGGTCATCAGTTCGCGGTAAATCTGATTGTAGAGCGCGTCCACTTCGTCATCATCCACAGGGATGGAATTCGCGGCCTGCACGTCCTCGTTGACGAAGGCGGTCAGCGCGCGGTGGAGCATGTCCCTGCCTTTTTCGGCCATGCGCGGGATGTCAATCAACGGCTTGAGCAGAGCCTCTTCGCCCATGCGGATGTTGATGTTGGCGATGCCCTTGGCGTAATCGCCCATGCGCTCCAGTTCGGAGATGATCTCCATGATGGAAGCCAGCAGGCGCAGGTCGTGCGCCATCGGCTGCTGGGTTGCGATCAGGATCATCAACTGATTCTCGATCTCGAATCGCTTTTTGTTGATCTCCTTGTCGTCGGCGATCAATTTTTCAGAAGCCTTGATGTCGCGCTTCTTCAACGCCTCCACCGAGCCGATGATGGCATGTTCCACCATGCTTCCCAGCAAAAGCACATCATCTTTTACCTGTTGAATTTCACTCTCGAATGTTTTTCTAATCATAAGACCTCGGTATCTGTCATTGCGAGGAGGGCGTTTTTCCGACGAAGCAATCTCACAGTCTGCAATAAGATTGCTTCGGGATTTCGACGCTGTCGCGTCTCAACCCTCGCAATGACATTAATGTGGTTATTGTACTACCGTCATGCAGCCTGACGATAGTCCCCTGGCGGAATGCCCTGTTCGGTCAACCAAAGGCGCAGACGCTTTTCAATTTGGCCGAGCAGGTTTCGGGTACGTTGGATGCGCTGTTCTTCGTCGCCGGTAAATTTCGCGGGGTCGTCAAACGGCCAATGGTCATGTGTTCCCATGTTCAAAAAAACGGCGGGACATTTTTCCTCCGCATCCGCGCAGACGGTGATGACGTGCGCGAAGACTGCCTTGCCGAGATATTCCGTAACCGATTTTGACCACTGTCCGGAAATATCCACGCCGATCTCGCGCATCGCTTTCTGGACCTCGGGCAGGATCCTGCCCTTTGGCTCGGTGCCTGCGCTGAAAACATCGAAGTGTTCCCCTGCCATTGCGCGCAGGAGTCCTTCGGCCATTTGACTGCGGGCCGAGTTGCCGGTGCAGAGGAATAAAACTTTTGGTTTGCTCATGGTTGTTCCTTTGGGGGGAAGTATACAGGTACGCAAGTAGGCAGGGACACAAGTAGACAGGTAGACAGGTACACAAGTAGACAGGTACACAAGTAGACAGGTACATAAGTAGACAGGGACACAAGTATACACGTGTTTACCTGTTTACATGTTTACCTGTGTACCTGTGACCTGTTTACAAACTCATCCGAAACGCCCCGTCACATAATCCTCCGTGCGCTTATCTGACGGACGAGTGAAAATGGTTTTGGTTTCATCGAACTCGATCACGCCGCCCGCGCGGGAATCATCAATCATCATCATGGCGGTGTAGTCGGAGGCGCGCGCGGCTTGCTGCATGTTGTGGGTGACGATGACGATGGTGTAGTTCTTCTTGAGTTCCTGCATCAACTCTTCGATCTTCAACGTGGAAATCGGGTCGAGCGCGGAGGCGGGTTCATCCATCAATATGATTTCCGGCTGGATGGCGATGGTACGAGCGATGCAAAGACGTTGTTGCTGTCCGCCGGAGAGGGCGTAGGCGCTTTGCTGGAGTTTATCCTTCACTTCGTCCCACAAGGCGGCGGAACGAAGAGAATTTTCCACAAGTTCATCCATCTTTCCCTTGAAGCCGTTAATGCGCGCGCCCCAGGCGATGTTTTCATAGATGGATTTGGGAAATGGATTCGGTTTTTGAAAGACCATACCGATCTTGCGGCGCACTTCCACCGGGTCAATTTCACTGCCGTAGAGATTCTGTCCCTGCAAAAGCAGTTCGCCGGTCACATGACAGCCCGGCACAAAATCGTTCATGCGGTTCAGGGAGCGCAGGAACGTGGATTTGCCGCATCCCGATGGCCCGATGATCGCCGTGATCTTTTTCCCTTCGATTTTCATGTTCACATCTTTTACAGCCGTAAAACCGCCGTAATGAATGGAAAGGTTGTTTGTTTCGATTGCGTAATTTTTTTCCATGATTCACTTCCACAATTATCAGTACTTCACGAAAAGTTGCTCGTAGTAGCGACTTTCCTGACACCGTCCGTCAGGACA
>JBBIUO010000184.1:1173-8143 GCA_037440205.1 Chloroflexota bacterium | reverse complement strand
TCCCCAGCAAGGAGGATCTGGCGCGGGCGGTCATTCAGCGTTACCGCGACCGATTCCAATTGTGGATCAACAACGCGCGCGTCAAAGACCTCTCTCCCGAAGCAAAACTGGATTGGTTCTTCGGCATTTACACCAGCATCCGCGCCGATAAAGGCAAGGTCTGTCTCGTTGGGTCCATGGAAGCCGAGTTCAATTCGATTCCCGAAGGCTTGCAAACAGAGGTCGAAACCCTGCACAAGGAAATGCTCAAATGGCTTGAATCAACTTTGAGCGAGGGAAGAACCGCGGGCGTCTTCAAATTCAATGGCGAGCCTGCCAACAAAGCCGCGTTGATCCATTCCAGCGTGCAGGGCGCATTGCAAATGGCGCGCGCGCTGGGAACAAAAAAGTTCCGCGATGTGGTGGAGCAGTTGAAATTGGATTTGCTCGCTTAATTTTTTTTATCGTCAAAACTTACTAGATAGTAAGTATTTATAAAGGAGACAAAATGACAACTTTAGAACCTTCGAGAACCCAACAGCAGGGTATTGCAAAAAAAGTCTATCAGGCATTTTTCAGCCCGTCGCAGTATGAAGTCAAACCATCTGATCGCGAGGTCATCGAATGGGGCAACAACTATCGCATCCCATTCAAAGATGGCGAGCTGGCTGTTACAAGCTGGGGCAAAAGCGACGGCCCGTCTGTTTTATTAATGCACGGCTGGGGCGGCACACGCGCGCAAATGACAGGCTTCGTGGACCCGCTATTGTTCGCCGGTTATCGCGTGGTGGCGTACGATCAACCTGCGCACGGCGAATCGAATGGACAGATGACCAACATCCTCGAGATCGCTCCCACGATGGAATTGATCCGTGAAAAGGAAGGACCCTTCGATGCGATCATCGCGCATTCGTTTGGGACTCTGATCGCGTCGTATGCGCTGGTCAAACGGAATTTCCCGCCTCCTTCCAAACTGATCTATTTCGGCGCTTTCAACCGGCTTTTGGATTCCCTGCCGCGGTTTCAAGCGCTTGCGAAATTGCCCGATGAAATTATTCACGGTTTGCGGGAGATGCTCTACGAAAACTTTGGCAGGGACGTATTGGATGCGATTGTGAATGAAACGCTGGCTCCGCAGATTCCAATCCCTGCATTGATGTTCCATGACGTGACGGACAACGTCACGCCTGTGGAAGACAGCCGCGCCATTGCAAAAGCATGGAAAAACGCACAGTTCATCGAGACGAATGGATTGGGTCACCGGGGCGCGTTGCAATCGAAGGAAATTCACGAGCAGGTTGTGAAGTTCCTGAAAAGTTGATCCTCAAATTCTCTACCGTACAAATGCCAAAATTTCACCGCGAAGCCCGCCAAGGGCGCAAAGAAAACCTTTAAAACCTGGCGTTCTTTGCGGTAAAAAAACCGAAACGTACGGCAGCGAATCCTCAAACAAAAAGGACTCAGTCGAGTCCTTTTTGTTTAGCGTTACTTCTCCAGCCAGATATCCATGCCGAGCGCATCTTCGTCAATCTTCAGTTTCGTAAAACTTGTTTGCGATACCATTGTTTCGATTTCAGTTTTGGTATAGGCATTCTTGAGCAGGGTGGTCTTGAAGACAAGCCTTGTGAAGAAAGCGTTGAAACCGCTGATGCGCAGGTCGTTCTTGATATGACGATTAATGCTTTCGACGGGGACATCGCGCCGCAAATCCATGACGCAGGCTTTGCCGCCCGGCTTCAACACACGATACATCTCGCGGATGGCTTCCACAGGTTCGGTGAAATTCTTGAACGCCGCAACACAGATAATGAAATCGAAAGCGTTTTCCGCAAAAGGCATGTCCGATGCGTTTCCGTGACGAAAATCAACATGGACGCTGGCTCCTTTCGCATTCGCCTGGGCTATTTCGATAAACGTCCTGCTGATTTCAAGCGCGGTCACTTTGTATTCCCCGGACCTTGCGAATTCGATGGAAAGAAATCCCGGTCCCGGTGCAACTTCAAGGATATTCGCATTTACCGGCAATACACTTTTGACAGTGAAACTGACCCAAACCAGAGCATTTGACGGGTCACGCTCATCCATCTTTGGAAAGAGAATCTGGGAGAAACATCCACAGGGCGGAAGCTGGAGGCATCAACTCCAATTGGATTTCATCGCCCGCTTTCAGGTTCAAATGCTCAGCCATGAAACAAGGACGACCTGCTTGAAGGTCGTCCTTGTTGTCTTATTTGAAGTATCAGTAGATCACGAAAGCGTAGTAACCGCTCCGCGTAAGTCGTTCGGGCAAAAAGCGACTGAAGTCGCTACTACGAGCAACTTTTCGTGAAGTACTGGGTATCGCGTATTGTCACCTTGTTGGATCGTGTTGTCCCCCCACAGTGATGACCACCTTTCCCCGGGCATGTACTTTATCAAAGTAACGGAAAGCCTCAGCCGTTTCACACAATGGATAACATTCATCAATGACCGGTCTGATCTTTCCGGCCTCCAGAAGATCTCTTATGACAAGCAAATCTTTCTGATTTGTTTTCGCCGATACAATTGTCATCCTCCTGCCATTGCTTGTTGACATCAGGGGACCCAGAAGCAGCGACTGGAACATCTGCGATGGCAAACCGCCCGCCATGACATAAATGCCCCTGGGGGTTAAAGCTCGCTTGTACACTGAAAGCGGACGATATCCGTTCACTGCAAGGATCAAATCATACTGCTGTCCGTTTTGGGTGAAATCTTCCTTCTTGTAATCAATGATGTGGTCTGCCCCAAGTGAGCGAACCATCTCCACGTTCCTCGTGCTGCACACGGCTGTCACTTCCGCTCCAAACGACTTGGCAATCTGCACGGCAAACGTTCCCACCCCGCCAGATGCCCCGTAGATCAGAACCTTTTGCCCGGCTTGAATATGCCCCTCATCCCGTAATCCCTGCAAAGCAGTGACAGCCGCCAGAGGCACAGCCGCCGATTCCTCAAATGAGACGTTGGAAGGCTTAAGAACCAGAGTGTTTTCAGGAACAGAGACATACTCAGCAAAACTACCAGTGCCATGTCCGAACACATCTCCAAACACCGCATCGCCCGGACGAAACTGCTTGACGTTTTTGCCAACCGCCTCCACGCATCCCGCGATGTCCGCGCCAAGAAATTTATTCTTGGGCCTGAATAAACCCTCGCCCATCAGGCGCATCAGGAATATATCGGCGGTCAGCATATGCCAATCAGCCGCATTGATGGATGCCGCGCGAACTTTGACCAGCACCCGGTCATCATTGAGGACGGGCTTTTCCATCTCCTGAAGATGAAGAACATCGGGGGAACCATATTTTTCACGTACGATTGCTTTCATTTGAATATCCTTGCTTGATTTAGATTGAACTCGGACTGAGGACGGCATTTGCAAGCGCCGAGGATGTGCGGCATCCGACTATGGCCGGGGCTTCATGGATCAATTCATCGTTTGTAAGTGCCTCCACCATGAAAAGGGCGTAATCCACGCGGCGCGTCATATTGCTTTCGAGAATGGGATCACCTACGTGTCGACTCCACGCAGGCAACCCCTGACTCTCCCCCTCTTCAAGGTCGCTCCCACGCACGACTGTCCACAGCGCGTCGCTGGCAAATATCCGCCGGCAGGCCTCCATCTGGTCATCAATATCTATGAGGTGGGTGAACCGCCCAAGCCAACGGGCAAACTTCTCCTCTGTCTTCAGGGACGACGGATACACATCCCTGCCATCGCGTGTAATATGCCAGCCGCAGGAGAATATGAGACGCGCTCCCGGACGCGCATAATCGAGTACGGCCTGGGCGGTTCCCGCCGAGTACTGCTGATTCCCCCAGGGAACCAGCACAGTCAGCACCCCGTCACATCCTGCAACAGCCTTCCTGATAACATCGCGGTCGTTCGTAGCGCCGGGCATGACTGTGATGCGGCCCTTGAATTGATCAAGTTTACTTACACTGCGCTCGCGGCACACACCAACCACTTCGTACCCCCGATCCAGCGCGTGCTGCACCATGTATCTGCCAAGTTTTCCAGACGCGCCCACAATACATACTTTCATGGATCACTCCTCTCCTTTTTCGGGTTCAACAGGCGCGCTCCCATTCGTCAGCGCAGGGATGGCCTTCAACTCCCGGTAAACCAGCGTCCATACAGTGGATGTGAAAACCGTCTGCCAACTGCCAAGCAAAAGCCAGGGAGAAAAAGCAACCACAAAGAACAGCGGAAGTGCGAAGACGATCCCGACAACCCACGGCAGCCACCCATGCAGGAAGACGCTCGTGAGTCCGCCTGCAAGCAGGGCGGGAATCGCCGCCACGATGACACCAACCATGCCCGTAACCACCACAACAGGAAGGGTCAGAAGAATGGCGATGATGGACACAAATGCCCACGCAATTCCCAGCCCGATCATCACCAGCCACATCACGCCGACATTCTTCCAATTCTCGCGCGCCATCTGAAAACCGCGCCGCAGCGATTCACCCACACCGGCATCCTCCAGCGCGGCGACCCGCCAGAAAAAGTTCCGCAGGAACCGCAGGAAGATGCTCAAAATCACCATCACAAAAATGACCAGGAACAGGATGGCAACCGAACTGACCACGCTGAATACCGCGGCCTGTTCATTGGCGCTGGAAAACGACAGGAAAATGAAAATCCCAAGCCCAAGCAAAAAAAGCACCATCAGAAAAACGGGCAGGTTCACCAGTAAATTGATCAGGAACAGCCGCCACGAGGCACGAGACCAGCCAATGCGAAACCCTTCGCGAATGCTCATCTTCGCGCCGGTATTTTCATGTTCGTCCACCATGCGAATGACGGCAGTCTCGGCCACATACCGCGCAATCGCAATGACGATGCTCAGCGCCAGACTGAACAGCACGAAGACAACCGCGATCCAGATGAGCGCGATCAAATCCTCCTGCGGAATTCCAGCCTCGCTCAATCCTTCATTGAATAGCCGCTCCATTTCCTGGAAAGCCTGGGTAAAAGACTCGCGCATGTCTTCGGGAAGCGGCTGTTGATTATTCTGATCCGTTTCATATTGGACTCCGTTATTCGACGAACCATTCCCGGAAGAGCCTGCACCGGCGAGCGCGAGAATCAGACCGAAAATCCATAAAGTCCGATAACTCCACAGGATGTACCATGCACGTTTTAGAATTTTGACAGGATCCATTTTTTCCTTCTTTCATTTATATTCACGAAAAGGCACTCGTAGTGGCGACTTCAGTCGCTTTTTTTGCCCGAACGACTGACGCGAAGCGGTTACTACGCTTTCGTGATCTGCTGATATTTCGCTTCATACTCGACCGTGGGCCTGATTCAGCCTTCGAGGAACCTGTTGCTTCCCCGACGCATCGTCCGCGCCCACCAAACCGCAATCCAACCGAGATACATCAAAGCAATCGAAGCCTGCCAGATGAATTGAGACAATTGATTCCTCGTAAAGGTTTCCGTGAGTTCGGCCCATTGCAGGCCGTTTCCGCTGAGGAGACCAAATTCTCCAAGCGTCCCCGACCAAAAGGCTCCATGAAATGCTCCCGGCATCAACCAATTGGGAGCGCCGCCCAACATGCCCAATCGCTCCGCGGTCAAAATCACGTCACTGACCAGCGCGGACGTGCTGACGAAAACCCAGAGAACCACGAGACTGACCGGTATCATCCACCACCCGATCTCCTGCGCTTTGCCTTTCGCCGCCCGGGGCTGTTCGTGCGGAAGGCGAAGGCTGACCTGGGCCGCGAATCGTTCCGGAGAAATAAATTCAGGCGCAGGAACTTCATGCAGCAAACTGGAGAGATTCTGCAAAGACCGCAACTCAGCCCGGCAAACCTCGCACTCGGCAAGATGCGCCTCCACCTGATGAAGCCGCCCGCCCTTCAATTCGCCATCGAGATAGGCATTCAACCATTCCGTCACATGGCTAGACATGTTCAGCCTCCATCAACACGATCCTCTGTCCTTCCAGTTTTTCCTTCAATAAACGACGGGCATAATTCAAACGCGACATGACCGTTCCAATCGGAATATCGAGGGCATCTGCAATCTCGTGATAGGAAAGTCCTTCATATTCCTTCAGCACCAGCACCGCACGGCTGGCATCCGGCAGGGATGAGATCGCGTTCTGCACCAGGGCGGTTCGCTCCTCCTGCAAATAGATTCCCTCCGGGCCGGGCTGTGGATCAGCCAGATAAAAATCGTCCACGTCGCCAGGCAGGATGCGCTTCTCTTTGCGAAGCATGTCCGTCGCTGTGTTGAGCGCGATGCGATACAGCCAGTTGCGCAGGGACGCATCCACACGAAAAGAAGCCAGGCGCGACCAGGCACGGATGAACGTCTCCTGCGCCGCATCTTCGGCGACCTGCATGTTGCCGCACATGCGAAAGATGACGTTCAACACACCCCGCGCATGGATGCGGATCAGGTCGTTGAATGCGTTTCGGTCGCCGCCCTGCGCCCGTACGATAAGTTCTGTTTCACTTGCTTCGAAAACGATGGCCACCGCGAGACATTCCTTTCCGGTTGCTGCCTTTGCACTATACGTACGCACACTGACCCGGTTTTATTCGGTTGCCGCGCAAACCGGATTGTGCTCATCGGTTTTGGTTGTTTTGAAAGGCAGGGAAACGAGATGCTCACCTTGGTCAAAAATTACCCCGCTGGTGGTCTGTTTTGTACGGATTATTCACTTCCCCCAATTGTCACGGCTCGCAATTCCATGTTGGCAGAAGTTTGACCTCCGTCGCGGCAGGCAGCGGAGTCGCGGCTGTGGTTGCAGGCGTTACAGAAGATCCATTTGCTGAGGAGCAGGCGGTTGTAACAAATAATCCAACGAGAAGGACAACGGGTATTGTTTTCATGGAAAGCATTCGAACTCCTTCCAAATTTATCGCCCGCTTCATCGTTGCCTGCTGTTTGACGAAAATTGCGGCCCGGTTGAATTCGGCGTTGCCTGATTTTGAGTCTGTTCGTTCATGATCT
>JBBIUO010000184.1:0-1163 GCA_037440205.1 Chloroflexota bacterium | reverse complement strand
CGCAGGAGTCTTCTTTCCGTCTCTCAAATTTTGAATTGACGCTGGAACTTCATGGTTCTTCCTCCCACGCCACCTGATTTCTCCCCTTTTGTTTCGCCTGATACATCAATTGATCCGTCCGCGCCAGCCAGGCATCGAAGGTTTCACCGGCATGGTATTGACCGACGCCCGCGGAGATGGATATTTTCATTTGAATCCCAAAATCCTCCTGGAACACGAGTCTTCGAATTCGCTGGGCGGCCAGCGCCGCTTCCCGGGAAGTCCGTCCCGGCAGGAGGAGGATGAACTCTTCGCCGCCCCAGCGCACCAGCATATCCATATCCCGCAGGTTCAATCGGATCAGCTGCACAACCTGACTCAAAACAAGATCTCCCTTGAGATGCCCGTAATCATCATTGACCTTTTTAAAGTGATCCAAATCCAGCATGATCATTGAAATGGAAGTTTGGCGGCGGTTGGCATTCAAAAGTTCGCGCTCAACGATCTCTTCGAATTTGTGACGGTTGAATGCGCCGGTTAATTTGTCTGTGGCGGCCATCTTCTCCAGCGATTCCATCGCGGCCCGCAGTTCGCCGGTCTTTTTGGCAACTGCCTCGTTGAGCTGCCTGTTCCGTTCATCCATTTGCCCAATCGAATGCGCCTCCCCTTCCTCCTGCGCGGCCCAGGGTTCTGAAATGTGCAGGTGAAAAATCTTCCAACCCCCATCCTCCCATTTCAACAGGGCGGAATATCGCGCGGGGCCGCAGGTCTTGCGGGTGCCGCCGAAGGGTATTTCGTGGCTGACGAGTGCCATGATCAGGGTAAGGGAATCCGATATTTGGCTGGCAGTCAACAGGTCCGATTTGACCCGCATCTTGTCTGGACCTTGGGCCTGCTCCCGTTCAATCAGACGAATTGCCTGCTCGAAGGTTAGAACCGTCTCGTCCTTCCCGGCGCCGAATCCTGTAATCCCCCTGCTGATCAAACGCCGGACCGTTTCGCCATCCCCGCTGGCCGACGCGGTTAAAAAAGCCAGAAAGGATTCATACGCTGATGTGCCTGACTGTGAAGATTCCATGTTTTTGGTGAATGACCGGGTGTTCAACAGGCAGCCCGGAACAAGACATCACGGTTAGTGTAAACTTGTTTCTGTAAAATTGAGGAAGAAGGTAGGTCTGGTATAT
>JBBIUO010000183.1:0-8173 GCA_037440205.1 Chloroflexota bacterium | reverse complement strand
GCAGTGCCGTACGTGCCGGTCACCGTGGACGGCCCGAAGTAAGAGTAATAACCCAGGTTTTCGGCGAAATATCGAACGTAATCGTTGTTATTGAGGGAGATGCGCGTCGAATCGGATTCCTGCAAGGCAAGAATATCGGGCGAGACTTTGCGGATGAGCGCGAGTTGTTGCTCGAAGGATTTTTCCCCGAAATCGTCATTGGATTGCTGGGTATTGAACGTCATCACCACGATGGAAGTCCGCTTCGTTGCCTCGACCTGAACCTGCTTCGTCGGCAATGAGCAGATGGCCGTCCCGACGAAGATTCCGCCCAACAAGACCGCCCAGACCCAGTGAAATGATTCGCTTTGTTCGGCGGCTGGCTGAATCTTTTTCCCGCGCCAGACAATGAACGTGATGATTCCCGTCATCGCAAAATACGGAAGCCAGAACTGATTCCGAAACGGCGGGCTGACGGGCTTCACGTATCCCCAAACGTTGGTGAAGATATGGGCGAAGATAAGCAGAATGACGACAAGACCTCCCAACAGAATTCCGGAGACGAGATCACGCGGCGCGGCCATGCGGAGTTTATCCATGAAGAGACGCATATCGAGGAAGATGACCGGGAAAAGAAGGAGAGTCAGCAGGAGGGGAATTTGGGCGAAAATGCCCGGGGGAGTCACAACTACGGGAGCAGAATCAGGTGTCGGCGGAAAAGAGACGCGATGCGCCAAAATGGTCACAGTCAAACTAAGAGTGAAGATCAAATTCCATAGCAGAAGTCCGCCTGAGCTGATTCGTTCCATCCACTGCGGACGAATCAGCGAGAGCAAAATCCATCCGAGAGAGAAGAGGCTGATGAGGACGACGATGAGGGTGTAGTTGGCTTCCGTCCAGCGGGCGATGACGGCGGGTGCGGAGAAGGAGAACCAGACGAGTGCGAGGATGAGATAGATGCCGAGGATGGATGATGTGACGCCGCTTTTCTTTTCGGTTGAGGCTGATTGATTTTCAAAATCCAGTTGCGTCAATGACCAGCCGAGGCATAGACCCAATGCCCAGCCGATCCACCCGCCCGCGCGGATGAGGGACAGGTCGAGGCCGAGGCCAACTGTGCGAAGAAATACAGATAAGCCCAACGCCAATGCAAGTCCAAGCGAAGCCCACCAGCCGGTGTGGATGTTTGTCCCGCCGCGAGGTTTTGCGTTCGACAAAAGAAGGAATAGACTCAATACGGCAAACGTAGCCAGCCCTGATGCCAACACTTGATTTGTCGTTTTCAAATACGGAAGGAAGCCGCGTGCAATAAACGTGATCGCGAAGGTGACCCAAACCAATCCGCGCGGATATTTTTTGTAGAATGGAATGAGCAGGATGGGCGTGAAGAAGAACAATACCCCCGCCGCCTTTTCGTCGAGGGAGGAGTTCATCAGGTCCAGAATATAAATGGACTCGACCAGCGTCACTGCGGATTGGATGAAGAAGAGAAAGAGGATGGCAAAAACGAGAATGATCGGGAAGGATTTTTTCATTTGATTGCCTGCCTATTTTCTCTTGAAGATGACCAAAACGCTTTTGATCTTCATGTGAGGCTCTCCTATTCGCACAAAATGCGGTGTGGGTAAACTATACCACCACTTCCGCGTCTTCGATGTTTTGATGAATCCAACCCACTGCTCTCGCCGGCATGGTAGTACAATCCAAATGTCGTTTTCCCCAATCAACCAAAGGAGAATCACATGATCAAGGCCGAATCGTCTGTTGTCATCAACAAGCCGCTGACGGAAGTGTATGCCTTCGTCACAGGCGGCGAACACACCACGGAATGGCAGGGAGGCGTGGAATCGGTGACTAACGAAGGCCCTCCCAACACGGTCGGGTCGCGCTATACCGAAACACGCAAGTTCCTCGGGCAGGAAATGAAAACCACGCTCGAGATCACCGTAGTAGAGCCGAATGCGAAATGGGTATCCAAAGTGGTCAAGGGCCCGGTGCCATATGAGGTCACAGTGACGTTCGAAGCCTCGGGTGCAGGCACAAAGATGACCACGAAGGTCGAGGGCGAACCCACCGGCTTTTTCAAGATCGCCGAAGGGATGGTGGGCAACCAACTTGAAAAATCCCTCGCGGAGGACAGTCAGCGGTTGAAGGCATTGCTGGAAGGCGGGTGAAACTTGCAGTAAGAAGGACGGGAATTCCAAGAGTGAATCCCCGTCCTTCTTCATGTGACCGCTTTACGCGGAAGAACAGCACTCCAGGATTCAGCGGGACTTTCCGCTTTTATTGAGCAGGTTGCTCTTGCATTTTTACAGAAATATTTGCGCCGGTGAGGCATGGGGTCGTTTTACGAGGACGCGCCATCATGCCTGCAAATTCCGGAAGATGGCTATTCATGCGAATTTGCAAAACCGTACTTTTTGTAATCACGAGATTTTGATAGTTGCCATAATGCAATCAGCAAGGTAATCACTCCTATTGGATACTGCAATAAAAAATACGCTGAGGTGAGAACCGCGCCAGCAAAGGAGAGCATCGTAAGTACAACCATGTCGACAAGGCGCAATTGTTGCCATCTGAAATAGGAATCGAAGGTTTCTTTATATTTTTCAGGAAGATTCAACTTCATCTTGCCTTTCTGCTTTCTTTTGAGCTCTCCCAAATTTAGAAAATAGAACCCAAAACCAAAAGCAAGAAATATTCCTGTGCTGAGAAACCAATTTGTTGGTTCGTTTATTTGTTTAAAACTAAATCCTTCCGCGACTACGTAAGCAAAGAACCAAACAACAGAGCGAACGGAGAATGATCGCTTGATGATAAATGTGTCAAAGTAGTAACGCGTCCAGAAAATAATCGAAATACAGAGACTTGTCAGAGCCAATAGTAAACCGCTAATGTCCCCCAAATCGAATACGTGCGAATTGTTCATGAATCTTTCGGCAAGTGCATCAATCAGTATTGCAATTGCAAAACCCTGAGAGATATTATTGACTTGCATGTACATTTTTTCAATAACTTCAGGCGGCTTCAACTGAGATGAAACAACTGGCTTAATTGCTGACATATTTATTCTCCAAACTATTCACTCAGCAGCGACTCAAACACTCCATCGACCTGCCTCTCCACCTCGGGGTTGGGATGTTTCAATTATAGGTCAATTCTGGTTTGACGGACATTGACGTTTTCTGTATAATGAGTTTACCAATAAAACGGAAGCATCCAGCAATGGGTGAAAGACCGTTTTACCCGCCCCTGGCGACAAGGCTGCCACATGAGGTAGTCTTCCCAAGCAAGTCTTGGGATAGCCAGGGGTGTTTTATTTATCCCACCCGCCATAAATCCACCACCTTGTTGGAGAATGTCTGAAAATAAGCAGAGTCATCCTCCCAAACTAATTGCCGCACAGCGCCGGCAATCATATCCGCGATTTGCAAACCGTCATCGTATTTTGATTTGCTCGAGACGATTTTCTTGAACGGGCGGTCTCGTTTTACCTGTTTGTATGCCTGTGTAAAATGAATCCGCATGGATTGTATGAAACTATCAGGCGCATCGTCCAACACCAAAATGTCATTGGCAATATCAAGCGGGGAAGCGCGCAAGGTGAGATCGACCAATAGTTGCGTTGCAAGCTCCACGCTCCCCAAATCCCGAATCTCAGGAGGTGTGCGAGATTTAATCAATGTTGCCACGCGCACGCGAAAAGAAAGTGGGCGTATGGCTTGAAAGAACTCATCTTTTTGTCTTGAATTCATCTTATAAAAGTGAAATTCAAAATTGGGAGACAGATTCAATTCTTCCCGCAATGCAACAAGTTCCATCACAGGCTCACGATTGGGCAATTGAGCCATTGCAACAACATAATATGCTGAACCTTTATTATTCAGTCCCGCGTCACCCGACTCGTCAACGAAGAAGTATTGCGTCATAACGACAGATTATACAGCCAGCCTCTCGGTAAAATTTCCCTGTATTTACTTCCTAAAACTTCCACTTCTTCAACACATCCATCGCCTTGTAATGAGTCAAATCCAATTGCAGAGGTGTGATCGAAACATAGCCCGCGCGCAATGCGCCAAAGTCGGTGCCGGGTTCGTCCACGCCGGTGGGGGCCTCGCCGCCGATCCAGTAATACGGCTTGCCGCGCGGATCAACCCGCTCATCCAGCGCATCACGGTACACACGCAAACCCTGACGAGTGATCATGTAGCCTTTGAGTTTCTTTTCCTTCAAATACGGCACATTGACATTCAACACCACACCTTCGGGCAATCCATCGCGCATCACCTTTCTTGCAATACGGCGGGCGACGATGGCCGCCGCGGAATAATCCAACGCGCCTTTGAATCCCTCCGGCGAATCGAGTGAGACCGCAATCCCCTTCACACCAGCGATCACGGCCTCCATCGCGGCAGTGACGGTTCCAGAATACGTCACGTCATGCCCGACATTGGCATTCGGGTTGATTCCCGAAACGACCAAATCCACCTGCTTTTCGATCAAGCCGAGCAATGGCAGGGCCACGCAATCCGAAGGCGCGCCATCCGAAGCAAACGCGGAGGTTCCATCTGCAAGCAAAACTTCGCGCACGCGCAACGGGCGATCCATCGTCTTCACATGCCCCGAAGCCGACCAGTTTTTATCCGGCGCAAACACGGTCACTTTGCCGAGTTTGCGCATTTCTTTTGCAAGGGCCAAAAGCCCGGGCGCCTGCACGCCGTCATCGTTGGTTACAAGGATGTGCATGGGTCAATTTCCGATTTACGATTTTTGATTTACGATTTTTGGTGGTCGAGTAGCCCCGCGCGTGCTGAGCGAAGTCGAAGCATCGCGGGGCGTATCAAGACCACGATGATTATAATCCCCGCATGAAAAAAACCATCCTTTCATCCTTCATCCTTTATCTTTCATCCTTCTTAATCTCCTGCTCCCCCACTCCCCAACCTCCTCCAATCAACATCCTCGCCGCCATTCGCCTCGACCCGCCTGCGCTGATTCAATTTTCCGAAGACCTCGCGCCCCTGAGCGAACTCCCGCTTTCCCTTCCTGAGGATTGTGGCGTCTATGACATTTTTTCCCCGTCACGCGGTTCGACTCTCGCCCTGGAACTTTCCTGCTCGTTTGGGCAGGCGGTTCTTTTTCTGGACCTGGAAACTGGTTCTGTCACCCAGGCATTTCCCGCCGCTGACAGTCACTTCCTCGCGTGGACGTCGAACAGCAAGTCCGTTTTTCTGCGCGTGAATAGCGCCTCCAACCCAACCATCATGCGCGTGAACGCAGAAACGCTTGCCGCCGAAATTATCCCGGTCAACGAATTCACCTACGACCTTGCGCCCAAACCCGAACGATTCGATTTCACCTTCACCTTCTCGCGCGGATTCGGTTTCGGCAGTGAAATGTTCCTTGCCAAAGATGACGGACGCATCGTTCAACTTTTGCATGAAGATCCGCTCAACTACATTTCCTTCGCGCGCTGGTCGCCGGATGGAAAGCAAATCGCCTTCATCAAGATTCCCGATTCGCAGATTCCGTTCACGGTTGGTGAATTGTGGCTGATGAACGCCGATGGAAGCAGTCCGCGCAAACTTGCCGATGCAGATGCCGGTCACGGCTACGCGGCAAACTGGTCAGCGGATGGAAGCCGTATTGCATTCGTCGTCCGTGAAAATGTGGGGGATGAAGACGCGAACACTTCCGCCGAAGCGTTGGTCAGCAACATTTACGTCGTGGAAGTCGCGTCGGGTGAAGTTACGCAGGTCACAAAATTTGAAGAAGGCTATGTTGAAACTCCGCACTGGTCGCCGGATGGGAATGCTCTTTTTTTTCTGCGAGCCCTGAATGGTAAAATGGAATTGCAAACGGTTGACCCGAATCAACCGTCAGCGGAGACCAAAGTCCTTTTGACAGAACCAGCCTGCTGTTTAAGTTGGATGCGGAAGTGAATCCCTTTAACCACAAAGGAGACGAAGGGTCACGAAGGAAAAGCCCAAAAACCTTTGTGTACCTCACCTGCACTGCACCAAACGCAGTGCGGTGCAAGTGTTGTGACACTTCGTGGTAAAAACGTCATTGCCAAATGCGAAAAATTATCATCCTCCTCTCCATCTTTTTCATCACTGCCTGCGCGGCGCAAAACACGTCGTTGCGGCATGAACTGGCTGTGCCTGTCAAGCAGGATGTGGCATCGCCCACTGCAACGGCGACGATATTGCCGGAGACCGCCACGCTCCCGCCCATGACGCCGACCGAAACGCCATTGCCGCCGCTTGAACTGCCCACGCCATTGCCAAACCCGCCCGCGCTTCTCGCATGGGATGGCACACCGACCTATCTCGGCGACTCGAAGCCCGATTATTTGTTCCGCGTGAGATACGACCCGGAGATTTGGGCGCTCACCACCGACAGCTACGGCTACCCCGCCATCGGTCATCGCGGGATTGAGTATTGCGTCATCGCGCCAGCGTTTGGCCGCGGCCTGCCATCGAACACTACGGTGGAACATGACCTTCGCAGACTCGGCGCGATTGAATTCGAGATCAACACAGTGTTCCGCGGCGGTGTGCGGCAGTCGGTGACCTACCTCGGCGGCGACGTGAACATTTACACCGGCTTCGAAGTGACCTTCGCCGAAAACGCCGATTTGTGTTTGCAGGAGGCCGAGGTTGTGATCGCCAGGTTGACATCCGTAAAAGTGACGCAAGCCACGCCGGTTCCATAAATATCTTCGGGGAATCATCATGAGATTTCATCGCGCAGTAACATCAAGCACGCTCAAGCCGCCGTCCCCGGCGGCGCTTCTGGGCAAACCCCGCGCCGGGGACGGCGCTGGGAGCAATTCGGACAGCACGGGGAGAAAGCAGAAATTTCTCATCGCAATTCTTCTCGTGGCATTTTTATTTGGCTTGCGTGGCTCACTGACTCAGCAAGTCATGGCCGCGCCTGCTGTGGTAGTCGCTCCATTTTTATATCCGCCCTACCCCGGCACAGCCTCGCAGGAATCGGTTTTCGATCACACGTCGCCAAATTACGTGGCCGATAATCGTGTCGTCACATTCAACGGCGCGGAGGGAAGAAAGATTTGTCCCAGCCCGCCGCCTGCTGGCACGCCTCCGCCCGAAGCCGGCGTGTGCGACATCGGCTACGGCGGCTACTGGTCGTACAAACTTGGCGACTGGCTTTTCTATGACGGTCACGACGGTATTGATTACGGCATGAGTTATCGCCCCGTTTATGCGGCGGCGGATTCAGATCAGGTCATTTACTCCGGCTGGTGGGACCCGCAGAATCACAAGGTCAGCCTCGGCTTGTATGTTCGTTTGCATCATCCAAACGGATATTCCACTTCTTATGGTCACATGAGCGCGGTGGCGGTTTCGGCCTGCTCCACGCCGGGCTGTGTTTTCCTCCCGCATGGTGATTGGATCGGCTTCAGCGGAAACACCGGCAACTCATCGGGTCCACATCTGCATTTGCGCGTGGTCAACCCAAACGGCAAGGCCGTTGACCCCTACGGCTGGACAGGCTCCGGTACAGACCCATGGCCCAACAATCAAAAAGAATCGTTGTGGGTGCAATTCCCGTCACTCGTTTATTACGGTGCGATCATCTTCCCTTCGGGCAGTGCATTGGGATACCCGGTCACGCCGACGGGCGGCATCGTGATAGATGACGGCGGTGCGAGTTTCACCGAATCTCCCGCAGGGTGTTGGAAGACCGGCACCGCATCCAACGCGACAGGCGGTTCGATGCGTTACGTCAAGCCGCGTACCTCTTCGCCAACCTGCTCGGTGCAATGGGATTTTCCATCCGGTTCCACGCCGGGCGTGTATGCGCTTTACATCCGCGTGCCGTCGAATCACGCCACGGTCGAAGGCGCGTTCTACGACATTCAACACAGCGGAAAAACTTCGCGCGTGCTCATCAATCAGGCGGTGTATCCAAATCGCTTCTTCGCCGCCGATGGCTGGATTTACGTTGGCAAGTACAACTTCACCGGCGCGGGGAGTGAATTCGTCAGACTCACGAACCAGACTCAGGATGAGTCGGGAGCGGTCTCTGAAATGGAATTGGGAGCCGACGCGATTCAATTCGTCTATCAAGGAGACGCGACTCCGACTCCGCCGTCAGTTGTTACCGACACCCCAACACCGACTCGTACGCTGACAGGGACTCCCACCAAGACCTTCACCCCGAC
>JBBIUO010000182.1:3270-8187 GCA_037440205.1 Chloroflexota bacterium | reverse complement strand
ATCATTCCGCCCTGCCCGCCCATGGCGGGTCCACGATTAAATCCTTTTGCCATTCGTTTGTCTCCTGATTGAGTAATTGGTAATTAGAGATTGGAGATTGAAGTTCAATCCCACCATGCGGAAAGAATCACGTACGACTTATCTTTGACTTCACTTGTCCCAAGCATGGATGATGCGCTTGATCCGCCAAACCATTGGGTTTCATCGGCGTGGAATTGCTCCTTCATGATTTCTTCCAGCTTAAAGCCATAACCGTCTTCGGGGTAAATATAAAGCGTATCCGCGTGCCAGTGTCCATGATCCATATCGCGGAGGGAAATAAAATCCAACGGCAACAACACTGCGCGCCACATTCGATGGTTTTCTCTCAGCCATGCGGCAATTTCCCTGCCGTTAAAAAAATTGAAGTTTGTTCTTGCTATCACTTCCAATTGAAAATTTTGCGCTTCACTGATTTTTTTCTCTACTTGTTGAAGCACAGGGCTGATTGTAAATTCAATTTTTACGTCTCTTTTTTTCTTTCCACTGTTATTCGATGTCGCCATAATCAACCTCAATTACCAATCACTAATCTCCAATTACCGATCTTCACTCATCCATATCCACGATCTCGCCGCCGTGCTGGATCGCGGCGGCGACCATGCCATCCTGCGCGACATGCGCGGGGAGTTTGCCTTTGGCGTTGGTGACCGCACAGCGCACAGACACATCCACGTGGAAGTGGTCTTTGATGAGTCGCTGGATGGTTTCGATCTGGTCGGGCTTGTTGAGTTTTTCCACCAGCACGTCGCTTGCCATGCCGAGAATGAGGGTCTTGCCTTGCACGTCAATCATCCGCACGGAATTCATCAACGCGGAAAGATTCGCCTGTGTTTTTGGAAGCGTGGCGACGAGGGATTTCCATGCTTTGATGATTTCACCTGCGTTGAGTATTGGCGCTTCGACAGACTGCGCTTCGCTCTTAACCTCGGGCTTGGATTCTGCTACGGGAGCTGATACAGGCTGGGGCTTGGTCCGAGGCGGCGCGGCGATTTGAGAAGATTCTGTTGGGGCTGCGACCACTTCCGCGAGGGCAAGTTCCAGACTCAAAGATGGCTGCCAGCCGCCGCGCAAATCCACTGCGGCAGTATTGAAAATTTTCATCATGCGCAAAACATCGGAGGTGTTGAAGGCTTTGGCGTGTACTTCCATTTGGGTTTTGACTTCGCGCGTGGCTTCGACCTGATCGGCATTGCCCATTTGAATGAGCATCAGCCCGCGCAGATATTCGACGAGTTGACGCGCCAGCGAACGCGGATCGGCGCCCGAGTCGAGAGCGTGATGGATGGTTTCGAGACCGCGCGCGGGTTGATGGTCGAGGATGGAGGCGATGACATCGAGAACGGTTTGGCTGGTTGCCGTGCCGAGGACTTGCTGCGCGAGAGCGAGCGTGATCTTTGCACCCGTGGAAGCGAGTTGATCGAGGAGCGATTGCGCGTCGCGCATCCCGCCCGCCGATTGACGTGCGATGAGCGTGAGGGCTTCGTCATCGGCTTGGATATTTTCAGAAGCGATGATTTGCTTTAGGTTGGAAACAATTTCATCAATGGGAACGCGGCGAAACTCATGCCGCTGGCAACGGGATAAAACGGTTGCGGGGATTTTATGAATCTCAGTGGTGGCAAGGACAAAGATGGCATGTGGCGGCGGCTCTTCGAGAGTCTTGAGAAGCGCGTTGAACGCCGCAGTGGAGAGCATGTGGACTTCGTCAATGATATAGATTTTGTACTTGCCCTGCGTAGGAGCGAAGTTAATTTTGTCACGCAAATCGCGGACATCATCCACCGAAGTGTTTGAAGCCGCGTCAATTTCGATCAGGTCAAGAAAACGATTCTCGTTGACGGCTTGGCAGAAATCGCACGTGTTGTCGGGTCGTTGCGCGGGATCGTCGTTGAGACAATTCACCGCCTTCGCCAGCAGACGCGCAACCGTCGTCTTCCCCGTTCCGCGCGGTCCCGCGAAGAGATAGGCGTGTCCGACTCTGTCTGCCTTGATCGAGTTGGTCAGGGTTTGGATGACATGGTCTTGTCCGATCACGGTATCCCATTGTTTGGGGCGGTATTTTCTATAAAGAGCTTGTGTCATGTGAGTAAGTGTCAGGTATCAGGATGCGAGTTACAAGTTACGAGTTGGGCGAGTGTATCAAACGCTTTCGAGGAATTGGATAAATTTTAGAAAGTCGTCTTGCGTCGAATCAAAACATCGCGGCAATAGGTTTAAGAGTTCGTTCAAACGCGTAGCGTTTAGATTGAAAGCATAAACATTTCGGACAATGTGACGTAAGGCGCGAAAATCATCGAGAATGGCTTGTGTGGAATGTGAAATAACGGGAGGTCGCACGCCCTTTATTTCCTCGCTCATTTGGGCAAGCAACTCCACATGCCAGTTTGCGCCAGAAGGAATACTGTCTTCAACGGTGCGCGCAATATCCTCAAAAACATGCTCGACGCCCGAATAATAACCGTGCATGTTAAGCGCAACAGCGTCCCAATATCCGTCATCACCGCTGATTTTGGCTTTACGCCCCAATTCAAGGGAGCGATCCACAGCCTTAGTTAAATCGCTCAACTCGCCTCGAATACGGCTGGCAAGAGATACATATTCTTTCATAACGGTTTCCCATCACGAAGAATTGTTTCCTGCATTCTCGGAGTCGCAAACTCAAATTCGATTAAATCCACATTGATTTCAGGATCAATACTCAACAGCACGCCCACAGCGCGGAAATACAAATTCTCGCCGAGTCCCCAAACGGCAAGATCAACATCGGAGCGGATGTGAAATAATCTGGGCTGTACCGTCGAACCAAACAAGACGACTTTTTCCACGCCAAATTGTTCTTTGAGTATTTTAACGGCTTTTCGCGCGACTTTACGCGCGCGTTTCAAGCGCTCAGGCGCCTGGCATTTCACGCGCTTGCGCTTCCGCAAAGCCTGTCGGTAAACTTCCAACTCAGCAGGAGTCAGTTCACTGACGGTACGATGTAAAGTAGTTGTCGTAGACATATCCAATTACCAATCTCTATTTACCAATTACCACTTTCCTACGGAACACGATACACGGCTCTCAAATTTCCCTGCGAATCGAACAGCCTTGCATTCTCTCCCGAACTCCAGACCGCTTCGCCGATGCCCCAGTACAGGTCAATGACAGTGTCGGTGCCAGCGACAGTATGCACTTGAACTGCGCCATTCGGGTAGAGCGTAAGTTTCGGGAAGGTGAAAGTATTGCCGTCTTCATCTTTGAGTTGCCACGACGCCAGATCGAGTTGACCTTCGCCTTCGAACTTGACGACGACAATCTCCGATTCCAACGTCCCAGCGCCGACGACACTGCTGATCTTCACAGGGATGTCCGTTTGCAATTCGGTTCCCGATGAAACAGGAGCGGAATCACCACTGGCGGGAGTCGCCTGCGTCACTGCGGGCTGGCTGATGGCGCGATAGTTGCGGTCATACCAGAACAGGATTCCGCCCGTCACGCTCGCGGAGACGAAGACGTTGAGAAGAAGGTATTGGATGAGTTTGCGGCGATCCATCAACGATTCTGCCATTCTTTTTCCAGTCTTCTTATCACATCCGACAAAAGGGATGCCCGAATATGAAGGCTGGAATTTTTATGCAAGTTTCTCAAAATCTCCAAAATATCCTTTGGTGAACGATGTCCTTTGCGAACTGCGCGAATCAACAAACCTACCGTTCCATGAACCTTATATCCAAGTTCTTCCGCGACCAGCCGAGCCGCCGAATCATCCGTCAAAAATAATGCATCGGGAAAATTTACCATTACGGCAAGAGATTGGATTTCACCTGGGTCAAGCGAAAACATCCTTGCAAATGTCGCCAATCGCGAATCAATCATTGGCTCTTCGATTCTTTCAATTGGCAGATCAACGCTGTTAGCAAACTGAGGTCGGTGACGAACAAATTCATTCCAAACAACTGGAGGAACGTACAAAACCTCAAAGTCGTCAATCACATCCAAAGCGCGAAGTTCAGCGAGATGGATAAGCGGTCCAGCGTCCAAAACGGCTTTACTCATCCCCGTTCAATCCCCATTCAACATCTTCCTCGAAGAAACGTTCAAGGATTTGTGCCTGATGAGTTTCCATATAACGGCGCAAGGCTTCCACAATCAGGCTGTTCATATCAATGGACCAGCCTTCTTGTACGTACTCCTCAGCCATTTTAGCCAATTGAATTGGCAATATCACAGTAGTGGAAAATTCTGACATGGAGGCCTCACAAACTTTATTGGCGCAAGGTACTTTCGATTAAATTAAAGTAACGACGATAATCTGGCAATAAATTATGAATAACGTTTTTTGATCAATATCTTCATATTTCCGCAGGAGGAATTCCTTGTCAAATTCAGGCATGGGGTATTTCCTCTGCGCGGCGGGCGATATATCTTTCGAGATCGTCGCGAAATTTCTTTGTATCCCAATATTGACGGGTTTTATAAGACCGCCAATTTTCCCATGCGTATTTTATGCCTTCGTATAAAAGTTTACCGTCCCGCGAAACCAACGCGCCAAATACAGGTTCGGCGTGATTCAAAACCGCAAGGTCAATTTCCGCGTTGAAGGCTTTGCATAACTCAAGCCACAAGTTCAAGCGCTTATTAAAAGGTATCGGCTTTTCAGTGTAAACCCCAATGTCAATGTCGCTTTCCGCGTGGGTCCTGCCGCGCGCCACCGACCCAAACAGCACAACGAACCGAAGCCCGTATTTTTTCGCAATCGGCTGTAACTGTTCTTTCGACGGAAGCACAAGGGGATTTACTGCCATAAACGGATTATACATCACCGCGTCATCGAGATAGCCACCCAATCATTCATCTGGCGGACTTCGCCTCGTTTCAACCCTTTCGCCTGCC
>JBBIUO010000182.1:0-3235 GCA_037440205.1 Chloroflexota bacterium | reverse complement strand
AGAATCCCACTTAAGATAATCTCCCCATTTGGCTGGATTAAATCTGCCAGCCCCGCGTCGAAGAGACGGATCAGCACGGGCGCGAGGATATTCGCCACCACCAGCGGCGCGGACTTGAACGCAAACTGCCCCGCCAGCACCTCCGTCACCGAGCCTTGACCGAGAAGCAATTCTTCTCCAATCCCGTTGAGGTCGGCATTTTCCCGCGAGTTCTTCACAGATTCTATATCAATGTCCACCCCCAACACTTTTTCCGCGCCAAGTTTCAACGCGGCAATGGAAAGAATCCCGGAGCCGCATCCAACGTCAATAACATTTTGCGTTTTGCGTTTTGCGTTTTGCGTTTTGCCGAAAGACCTCTCCATCAACTCCAAACACAATTGCGTCGTCGGATGCGTCCCCGTCCCGAACGCCATGCCGGGATCAATTTTGATGGGGATTCGATTCGGATCGGGATTCTCCAGCCAGGCAGGGAGAATCAGGAGTCGCTCTCCGATGAGAATCGGCTTGTAGTGCTGTTTCCAGGCCTCCATCCAGTTTTGATCCGCGATCTGTTTGTAGGCAGGAGTCGGCACGGGCTGAATCATCCCCAAATAGAAAAGCGACTCTTCGAGTTTCTGTCGCGTTTCTTCGAGTTGATCGTTCACTTCCAAATATGCGCGGACGGTGATCGGCCCCGTTGCCGTGCCTTCATCCTCTTCATCGTTGAATTTGACGCCCTGCTCGGTCATCACGCCGTTGGGCGCAAAACGAGCCAGCACATCGGCAACAGATTCGGCAAGTTCGCCGTTCACGGTCAAAGATACTTCAAGCCAGTTCATGCACATCCTCCCGCGTAGCGGACGTTCTCTAACGTCCGCAGGCGCGAATTCGTCATTTTTTCTCGGCGCGATAAAATTTGATTTGCGCCTTTTCGAGCGTGACCAGGCCTGCTTTGATATGCGGATCAATGAGTTCGAGAAACGCTTCGAGTTTTTCTTTGGTATCCACCACCTCAACCACCATCGGCAAATCTTCGGAGAGACGCTCGATCTTGAAAGTGTGAATGACGCGCGTGTTCGCGCCAAAGCCCATCATGCCGCGCAAGACGGTCGCGCCAGCCAATCCCTGCTCGCGGGCCTGAAGGACGATCCATTCGTAAAGCGGTTTATGGTCGTGGCGATCCGCTTCGCCGATAAAGATGCGGAGCAGGTATCCTTCTTCGGGGAGTTGCATGTTGCCTCCAAATACTGGTGGTCGAGTAGGGCGAGTGTTCGTCTCGCCTATATCGAGACCACCGGGTTACTTCCAAATCAAATACGAGACAGTTCGTCCCAGCCACACAGCGAACAAACCGATGACCACGTTTGCGCCGATGTTTGCCAATGCGCCCATCATCTGGCTATCGCGCGCGAGATTGAGGGTTTCATTTCCAAACGAAGAGAATGTGGTGAAACCGCCAAGAATGCCGACAAAAACAAACAGGCGAGACTCGCTGGTGAACACGCCGCGCGACTCGGCAAGTTGCGCAAGGAAGCCAATGATGAAACAGCCAACTACATTGACTGCCAGCGTACCGTATGGAAAATCCACGCTTTTGGATGCCTGTTGCACATACCCGCTTGCAAGATAACGCAGAACGGAACCGATAAATCCGCCGATGCCGACGAGGAGAATGTTTGTCATAGGTAAAAAAGTAGATAGGGAAACAGGTGGACAGGTGTGTCAGGCAACTCTTCTGTTCGCAACCTGTCGGATGAGGTCTTTTTCTGCGAACAACATTTTTGGCAGGTCGTTCACATCGAAATACTTCATCTCGGAAATCTCGTGCGACGGTTTGAATTCACCACCTGCTATTTTACACAGATACACCACCGTGAGGTGATGATCCTCCCGCGCGCTGACGACGGTGAGCAATTTCTCGATTTGAATTTTCATTCCCGTCTCTTCAAAAAATTCGCGGGCTACCGCGTCCATTGGCTGCTCATGATATTCGAGACTCCCCGCAGGGATTCCCCACTCGAATTTGCGGTAGGTGTGTTTGAAAAGCAGGATGCGTCCCTGCTCATCGAAGATCAAGGCCGCCACTGCTGCCCGAAACCGTGAGCGAACCAACTTCGCCGCAAGGATGTGCGCCCACAGCGGCAGGAGACGCCAGAGGCGCAAAAGGAATCTCATTTGATGTCGCTTTAAATCTTCCCAGCCACGTAATCCAGCACGTCTATTTTCGTCAGGATGCCGATGGGTTTGCTTTGCTCGACCACGATCAAGGCGTAGCCCGCCGTCAATGATGGCATGGCTTCCTCCAGCGCCGTCTCCGGCGGGAAGACTGCGCCCGCATTTTGCACAAGCGAGTCGATTGACTCATCGTTGCTGTGATCGTGCTTATCGAGCATGTGATTGAGCAAATCCACTTCTTCGATGAGGCCGACCAGCGATCCATCCGCGCCGACGACTGGCATTTGCGATACTGCATTTTGGTGCATCACCGACACCACTTTGCGGATCGAGTCGCCCAATGCCGCGGTGAGTAACTGCTTGTTTGGCTTCGCAATCAACAGGTCGCCCAGAGCCGTTTCTCCAAATTCCATCGAGAGGAATCCAAATTCACGCATCCACTTGTCATCATAAAACTTGGAAAGATAGCGCGATCCAGAATCGGGCAGAATGACAACGGGCAGTCGGTCAGGAGTGAGTTTGCGGCAATATTTGATCGCGCCTGCAATTGCGGAACCGGACGAGCCGCCCGCGAAAATTCCCTCCTGCCGCACGAGTTGACGCGCCCACAAAAATGACTCGCGGTCGCCCGCGCGTTCGATGGTATCCACGTAATTGATGTCCATCGTGGAGGGGAGAAAGTCTTCGCCGATGCCTTCGACCTTGTAGGTTTTGGGATACGCGCCCGGAGGGATGATGCCCTTGTTCTGCCAAATCTCGGTGAGGATCGAACCTTCGATGTCAATGCCAACGATTTTGATGTTTGGATTTTTGGATTTGAGATAACGCCCCACGCCGGTGATGGTTCCGCCTGTGCCGATGCCGATGATGACATCGGTCAACTTCCCGTCGGTCTGCTCCCACAACTCGGGGCCGGTGCTCAGTTCATGAGTCATCGGGTTATCGGGGTTGTGATATTGATTTGCCAGCACCGCGTTTGGGACTTCACGCGCAAATTTTTTGGCGACTTCATAATACGAGCGCGGGTCGCCGGGGCCGGCATCCGTTGGGGTGATGACCACCTTTGCGCCGTAGGCAC
>JBBIUO010000181.1:0-8264 GCA_037440205.1 Chloroflexota bacterium | reverse complement strand
GAGGCAAAGAAATGAAAACCCAAGAGACCAAACCCACCCTTTCGCGCCGCGACTTTCTCAAACTCTCTGGCGCAACCGGCGCAGCGGCGGCTTTCCTCGGCAGTCTGCCCAAGGCGCAGAAAGCCCTCGCCAGCGTCATGCAGGAAGGCGCAGGCAATTTTGAAGCCAAGCCCGAAAATCAACTCTACACTGTCTGTTTGCAGTGCAACACCGGCTGCGGCATCAAGGTCAAAATTTTGGAGGGCCTCGCCGCCAAGATTGACGGCAACCCCTACAGCCCCTGGACTCTCTGGCCGCATCCCGCGTATGAGACTCCCGTCAAAGAGATGGCAACTGTCGAAGGCGCCATCTGCCCGAAGGGACAGGCAGGCATCCAAACCGCGTATGACCCGTACCGCATCGTCAGCGTGCTGAAGCGCAAACCCGGCACCAAGCGCGGCGAAGGCAAATGGGTCACCATCTCCTTCGAGCAAGCCATCGAAGAAATCGTCGAAGGCGGCGACCTGTTCGGCGAAGGAAATGTGGATGGGTTGAAAGCCGTCCGCGCCTTGACCGATGCCGAGCTTTCCAAAGAGATGAAAGCGGCGGTGCAAAAGATCTGGGACGAAAAAGATGCCGAGAAGAAGAAGGAACTGGTCAAAGATTTCCAAACCGAGTTCAAGGATCATCTCGATGTGATGATTGACCCCGAGCATCCTGACTTCGGACCCAAGAACAACCAGTTCATGTTTGTGTGGGGACGTATGAAGGGCGGACGCGAGGATGTGGTGGATCGCTTCGTCAAAGGCGGCTATGGCTCGATCAACATGAACGGACACACCACCGTCTGCCAGGGATCGCTGTACTTCACCGGCAAGGCAATGAGCGCCAAGTGGAATGAAGCCAAAGGTTCCTTCGACAGTGGCGACAAATTCTACTGGCAGGCGGATACCGCCAACAGCGAATTTGTGATTTACGTCGGCGCGAACCTGTTCGACTCGAACTACGGTCCCCCGCAGCGAGCGCCAAAGGCAACCGATGCCATTATCAACGGACGCAAGTTTGCAGTGATTGATCCACGCCTGAGCAAACTGGCTGCCAGAGCTTGGAAGTGGGTACCCATCAAACCCGGTGCCGATGCCGCCTTTGCGCTTGGCATGATCCGCTGGATGATCGAAAACGAGAAGTTCAACAAAACCTACCTGTCCGTTGCCAATGTCGCCGCGCAGGTCGCCGCGGGCGAACCGAACTACACCAACGCCTCCTGGCTGGTGAAGATCAAAGATGGCGTGCCGGGCAAACATCTGCGCGCCAGCGAACTAGGCTTGCTCACTCCGCAAACCGTCCAGAAGGATGGCAAGGATATAACGGTCTACGTGGATGCGGCTGGCGTGGAATATCCCGGCGATGCGCCCGTCGCACTGGTAGGCGGCGCGCCAACCCCGATTAACGTGTTGAATCCCGAAGCAACGCCCGTTGTCGGCGGCCTGTTCATTAACCAGAAAGTTGGCGATTTCGATGTCAAAGACGGGATGCAGATCCTGCTCGAATCGGCGCAGGAACACAGTATCGCAGAATGGGCCGAGCTCGCCGGCGTCAAGGAAGAAGACATCCTGGTCCTCGCCAATGAATTCACTTCGCACGGACGCAAAGCCGCCGCCGACATCCATCGCGGTCCGTCCCAGCACACCAACGGCTTCTACAATAACAACGCCTGGTATGTGGTCAACCTGCTGATCGGCAACTTCGACTACGCAGGCGGCACCATCAAACTCAGCACCTACGACCGCAAGGGCAGCAAGAAGGGTCAGCCCTTCCCCGTCATGACCATGTGGGGCGAAGAGGAAATGTCCGCCTTTGGTGTGGATATGCTTCGCACCGCCACGACCTACGAAAAGTCAACTCTCTTCGATGGTACCTATCCCACCAAGCGTCCGTGGTTCCCAATTGCATCTGATATTTATCAGGAAGATATTCCATCCATCGGCGATGCCTACCCCTACCCGGTCAAGATCCTGATGACTTATATGGCGGCGCTTCCCTACAGTCTGCCCGGCGGACAGAAGGTGATCGAAATTCTGGCAGACACCAAGAAGATTCCGCTCTTCATCGCCAGCGATATCATGATCGGTGAAACCAGCATGTATGCCGACTACATCTTCCCTGACCTCTCCTATCTCGAACGCTGGGAGTTCCACGGTTCACACCCCTCCGTTCCGTGGAAGGTGGAAAATGTGCGCCAGCCCGCCATCTCCATCCCCGGCTGGCCGACTGTGAAAGTCTACGGCGAAGAAATCGCCATGTCATGGGAGTCCATGCTGATCGCGATTGCCGAAAAACTGGAACTGCCTGGCTTCGGCCCCAACGGATTTGGCGAAGGCATACCTTACGTTCGCCCCGAAGACCACTACCTCAAGCAGGTGGCGGATATCGCCTTCGGTGAAAAAGAGGATGGCTCGGATTCAGTTCCCGAAGCGGACGATGAAGAACTCCGCATCTTTCTGGACTCGAGACGGCATCTGCCCCCAAGCATCTTCAACGCCGACAAATGGAAGGCCGCCGTCGGCGGCGACGAGAGTCTGTGGCGCAAGGTCGTCTACGTGCTCAATCGCGGCGGACGCTACCAGAACTTCGAGAAAGCCTACAAGGGCGCGCAGGTTGCCAACAAATACGGACGCCTCATCAACCTGTATCAGGAAAAGACCGCCACTTCCATCAATACCATGATTGGCAAGCCGTTCGCGGGCTATACCAAATACATCCCCGCAGGGTTGTCTTCCACCGGCGAGGAGATCAAGAGCAATGGCTATGACCTGCACCTCATCACCTTCAAGACCATGACGATGGCAAAGGCGCGCGGCATCAGCAACTATTGGACATTGGGCGTGGTGCCCGAAGGTTACCTGCTCATCAACTCGCAGGATGCTCGTAAGTTACACATCAAGGATGGCGACATGGTGCGTGTCACATCCTCCAGCAACCCCAAGGGCGAGTATGACCTGCAAAACGGCAGGAAGCACCCCATCGAAGGCAAAGCCAAAGTGACCGAAGGTATCCGCCCTGGTGTGGTCGCCTTTCCGCTCGGGTTTGGTCACTGGGCAAGCGGCGCGGCAGATATGGAAATTGACGGCAAAATCGTCCAGGGCGATCCACGACGCGCAGTCCCGCTCATGGCAAACGGCGCCATGCAACTCGACCCTGTCATGGGCAATGTCACGCTCAGCGACCTGGCTGGCGGCTCGGCGGTGTTCTATGACAGCAAGGTGAAGGTGGAGAAAGTGTGAGAAAGTAGACACGTAAACAAGGAAACAGGTACACATGGTTGAATCCTGTGTACCTGTCTACCTGTATACTTGTGTACTCAAAGGAGTAAACATGTTTCGATTAGGCACAACAGAACTTCTCATTATTCTCGCCGTTGTTACCCTGCTCTTCGGAGTGGGACGCATAGGTAAGATAGCAGGTGAACTCGGCTCTGGCATCCGGGCTTTCAAGGAAGGTTTGAACGGAGACAAGGAAGATAATCAATGATCCCTGTAACTGACGAGTTGATAAAAGACACGATATATTGAATCATCATCTCTCCGAAGCCTGATTGCCTAAACGTCACTGCATGGCAGGCAGGACCGACTATAAACTATAGTCCAGGTGAATGCGGAAACGCATTCATCCCCCGTGTTTGGAAAGGAGATTATGCCTAAGTGTGCAAGGCTGTCTCTTTTCCGTGAGACAGCCTTTTTCCTTATGTCATTGCGAGACGGCGCTCTTCCGTCGTAGCAATCTCCACTAATGGAAGAAACCAATGAATATCCAACCCCTACTCGAAAAATCATCCCGCGACCATTCCCATCTCTGTCCGCGTCAAATCCTCGGCGTGCGTTTGGGCTTATGTGGACTTAAGGCGTTGGGCGTGCCAGCGAATCGGGGAAGCAAACGCCTGCTGGTCATCACCGAGACGGATGGCTGTTTTGCCGATGGGCTGACTGCCGCAACGGATTGCACGGTTGGGCATCGCACCCTGCGCGTGGAGGATTATGGCAAGACGGCGGCAACCTTCGTGGATACCCAGTCTGGGTTGGCAGTGCGGGTCGCGCCAACTTTGGATATTCGCGAGCGGGCATATCAATATGCCCCGGATGAGCCCCGTCACTATTTCGCACAAATGCAGGCGTACCAAATTATGCCTGATGAAGAAATGTTCACTGTCACCGAAGTTCACCTTGCAGTTTCAATTGCCGAGATCATTTCCCGCCCTGGCGTGCGCGTCAACTGTGATATGTGCGGTGAAGAGATTATGAACGAACGCGAAGTCCGCAAGAATGGACAGGCTCTCTGCAAGGCATGTGCTTCGACTGCATATTATGAACTCCCCGTATCCATGTCCATCTTTGAAAAAGTGACTGCATGAATATCATCTTGATGTCTTTATTGGTTTTTATCGTTGCCGCGTTGTATTCGAGCGCGGGGTTTGGCGGTGCATCGGGATATTTGATCGTGATGAATCTATTCGGCGTGCCTGCCAATGTCATGGCAAGCACCGCCCTGCTATTGAATATCATGGTTTCTTCCATCTCGTTTGTAAACTACTACAAGGCAGGGCATTTTCGTTCCAGACTTCTTGTTCCATTCCTGATCACTTCCATTCCCGCCGCCTTCCTTGGCGGACGGATCGAACTATCCAGCGAGACCTATTCGATCCTGCTCTATGCTGTGCTGACGTATCTGGCGATCCGCATGGTGTTCTTCCCCACTCTCACCGAAGTGCCTGATTGGACTGCCCGTCCCACCCCTACATGGGCGGCGCTCGTCAGTGGCGCGGGAATCGGTCTCCTCTCCGGCATTCTGGGAATCGGCGGAGGCATCTTTCTCTCACCGCTGATCATTCTCATGGGTTGGGGAAATTCCAAACAAGCCGCCACATCTGCGGGTGGGTTTATTGCCATCAACTCCCTGAGCGGTTTGATTTCGCGAGCCACCAACGGAACCTTTGTGATTGGTGATTTCGGGTTTCCCATGTTGATCGTCGGCTTGCTCGGCGCTTGGATCGGCAGTCTGTTGGGAGCGGTTCGCTTTTCCAGTACAGGCGTGAGGCGCACGCTGGGAACCGTCCTTGTCATTGCCGTTGGCACGTTTTGGTTTAAGTTCCTATGAAGTTCATTGATCCTTTTGGACGCCCCATCACTTATCTTCGCATCTCGCTCACAGACCGCTGCAATCTGCGCTGTGTTTACTGTATGCCCAAACAAGGACTCCAGTGGCAGCCGCGCACGGAGCAACTGTCAGTGGAGGAAATGGTTCGGGTAGTGGAAACAGCCGCACAGGGCGGCGTGAAGCGGGTGCGTCTCACCGGCGGCGAGCCGCTGGTTCATCCGCATGTCGTTGAAATCGTGCGGCGCATCGCCTCCATCCAAAATATTGAGGAAGTGAGTCTTACAACCAATGCGATGTTACTCGAACGTCTCGCGCAACCGCTGGCAGATGCGGGGCTCAAACGAGTCAATGTCAGCCTGGATTCATTGGACGCAGACAAATTCAAGCGGATCACGCGCGGCGGGGATTTGAACCGCGTCTGGAAGGGAATCGCCGCCGCCGAACGTGCGCGTCTTTCCCCGCTCAAAATTAATACCGTTATCGTGCGCGGACTCAACGCTGACGAATTGTCCGCGCTGGCGCGATTGACAATTGAAAACGCCTGGCATGTGCGCTTCATTGAAGTCATGCCCATTGGAAACGCACAAGATTGGGGCGAAGGATTCCCCGCGCCAGACGAACGATACGTCTCTGTGCAAGAGATGAAGTCGCAACTCGTAACCTGTAACCTTGCCCTGAGCAAAGTCGAAGGGTTGTATCCCGTACCTTCCCCCCTCAGCAATGGTCCCGCCCGCACCTTCCGCATTCCTGGCGCGCTTGGCACGGTGGGATTTATCTCGCCGCTCGGCGAACACTTCTGCCAGAATTGCAACCGCCTGCGCCTGACCTCCGATGGAAAACTGCGTTCCTGTCTGGTTATTCCTTCAGAGGTTTCCCTGCGCGACGCTGTCCGAAGCGGACAACCGTTGGATGGATATTTCGAGCAAGCCCTTGCTCAAAAACCGGAACATCATGACATGCGCATTGCCGTCCCTGCGGGGTCTCAACGCGGCATGAGTCAGATTGGCGGATAAATGAATACAGTGACAACCCTCTTTTTCGCAACCCTGCGGGATCGCGCAGGAGTACGGTCTGTGGAATTGCAGATTCCCCAACAGACAACTGTCGCGAATCTAAAAAACATCCTGACCGAGAAATATCCCTTACTTGGAGAGCACATGAGTCATATCTTGGTCTCTGTCAATCATGAGTATGTGTTCGAAGAATTCATCATTCCCGACCGCGCAGAAATCGCCTTATTCCCGCCGGTGTCTGGCGGTTGACATGGATCATCCAACCATCTTTGCCATCACCGAAGAAGAAATAGATCTGAATGATTTGTTAGCGCAAATTACGCTCGATTCAACCGGCGCAGCGGCGATCTTTACCGGCATGGTGCGCGGAATTACACTTCGACAGGGCTCAGCGCAAGCTTCCCGTGACGATCCGCACGAAACTGTTTATCTCGAATACGAATCCTACAAACCGATGGCAGAAGCCAAGATGAAACAGGTGGCGGATGAAATCCGTGAGCGGTGGGATACCGTCGAAGGCATCGCCATCGTTCAACGTATTGGCAAACTCTATCCGCGTACGCCAACGGTATTGATTGCCTGTACCGCCGGACACCGCGACACAGGTGTGTTCGACGCGGCGCGTTACGGCATTGATCGTTTGAAGGAAATCGTGCCCGTCTGGAAAAAGGAGGTGGGGCTCAACGCGGAAGAATGGGTGGAAGGGGATTACATTCCCAAACCAGGTGAATAACGAATCGGTGACGTTCATCACTGGACAACTTTTGTCCGATTTGCTACATTCACGGAAGAAGAGGATTATCATGAAGAAATTACTTATCCTGCTCTCTATGATCCTGTTGGCCTCCTGCTCTCCCATCCCACAAACAGAAATCGCAGGGCATGTGGATTTGAATGACCTTCAACCTCTACCCACACCCAGCGGCTACGAAGCCGTGCCTTTGCGGGTGGCAGTGGCGGCGGTCATCTCGCCCAAAGGAACGGTCGAATCTTATTCCCCTTTTCTTTCCTACCTCGAAGAAAAACTCCATCGTCCAGTGGAACTGATCCAAAAGAGAACATACCTCGAAGTCAATGACTTGATCGAGCATGGCGAGGTGGATATAGCCTTCGTTTGCACGAGCGCCTATATCCAGGGACACGACACCTTCGGCATGGAATTACTTGTCGCGCCTCAAGTGGATGGGAAGACCGTATACAATTCCTATTTGATCGTTCCAGCATCGAGCAGTGCGCAAAGCATGAAAGACTTGCACGGCAAGGTTTTTGCCTTCACCGATCCCATCTCATTGAGCGGGCGAGTCTATCCCTCCTATCTGGTTCAGGAACTTGGCTTCACAAGCGAAGCAGTCCCGTGGACGCCAGAGGAATTCTTCGGTCGCACGTTCTACACCTACAGTCATGATGAAGCCATTCGGGCAGTGGCAAGCGGCGTGGCGGATGGAGCCGCCGTTGACTCGCTGGTGTATGAATATGCAGTCGCACGCGACCCGTCGCTGGCGGAGAAAGTCAAGATCATCCACCGTTCGCCTGATTTCGGTATCCCGCCTGTCGTCGTGAGTCCGTTTACGCGTCCGCAGGTGAAGGAAGATCTACAATCGCTGTTCCTTGAAATGGCAAACGACCCAACAGCGAAGGACGCGCTTGCCTCCATTGGTGTGGAACGGTTCGTGTTGATTGACGATAGTGCATACGACAGCGTGCGCGACCTGATGAACGTCATCCTCACTGCGATAGTACAGCCATGATCAAGACTATTTCTCAACGTCTCTGGGCGATTGCAGGCGCGGTCAGTGTTCGCACCAAGATTCTCGGCATCGTATTGGGATTCATCGCCCTGCTTGGAGTGAGTGTGATCCTCCAATCGCGATATGCGCTCACTGCCACCATGACCGCTCAATTGAAGGAACAAAGCATTTCGGTCTCGCGAGACGTGGCAGCGCGCGCCACTGATCCCATCCTGCTCAATGATTTGCTCGGTCTTCACGATCTGCTTAACGAAACGCTCGCCAACAACCCCAATGTCCGCTATGCCTTTATCGTCGACTCGCAGGGACAGGTCATCACTCAAACTTTTGAGGGTGGTTTCCCACAGGGATTGCTGAAGATGAACTCCGTCAA
>JBBIUO010000180.1:0-8279 GCA_037440205.1 Chloroflexota bacterium | reverse complement strand
GGCGCAAATTAGGCGTTAGAGAACGCCAATTACGCGCTTTCGTGAAGTACTGATCCTGCGTAAACAGAGCGCGTTTCAAATCATACGCCCGCTGAAGCAAAAGGTTATCATCAAGTTGGTCTGTGCCGTCTTCATAGGATGTCAGCACGTCCACGCCTCTCAGCCGCAAGCCTGTCGTGATCGCTTTTGGAACATGATGGTCCATGTAAAGCGAAACCGCCATCAGATCAATCCCTTATCTCTTAATTTCTTAACCAACGGCGGCAAGGAAGTTGATTTCTGAATCCGATCCGCTTTTTCCACACGTCTCTCGATATCCACATCCAGCTCTTCACGGTGATCCCAGTAATATGCCAGCGCAGAATATATCTGCCCCAATGTCAGGTATGGAAATTGAAGGTTTAGTTCCTCCGCGCTCCAACCGTACGCCGCCTGCGCAAGGACAAGTTCAATCACTTTCATGGTCGTTCCTGCGATTACAGGAACATGCGCGTCATTCAAGACAATATGCTCATAACGGGTTTCTGCAAGCATGGTCTTTCTCCTGTTGACAATCATACACGATTTTCAGGGAGCGGGTTGTAAAGGAGCATACATCCCCGCGCGCCGAAACAAATATCGAACCAGCAGGGAGAGCGCGAGCATGATCGCCCAATCTGCAAAGAGGATACTGCGCGGGAAATTGTGAAACCAGCCGAATGAATAACCGGCGAAAACGATGGCGGCGAGGGTCAGTGTTCCTGTGGTGACGGAGAGAATGACGGGACGGACAAACTGTACGGGCGATCTGTAAAGGATGGCAGGGTTGGAGGCGTTGAAGCCAACGGAGAAAATTGTCCGCAAGGTGAAAGCGGACCAGAACATGGTCAATGCAATGGGGCGGTACAGGTCGTATTCGCGGGCAAGGTCAATGCGGAGGCGGAAGGAAAGGTAAATTGAAAGCCCGACCAATCCCAGGTCAAGGAAAAGAAGCGGCATACTCACCCGTTGTAAAATCTTCCTTAACCAGTCGCGGAATGGCTGGTCAATGTAAAAATGGATGAGCAATCCAAGAATTACGATGAAAGGCAGGAAGGTGAGGTCAAAAACTCGCTGGGGGTCGGCGATGGATGAATTTTCGAGAGCGCGTTGATAGATCCAGATGACAGGCACATGCAGGATGTACAAGCCGTAGGAGGTATCCCCCAATGTGACCAGCACGCGGGAATTCATGAAGGTCGAGAAGCGCGACTTGTCCAGCGCAAGGGCAACGATGACGACGGTCAGTATCGGCGACAGAAGCCCGGTCATGAGTTGAAGATCATGGGGAAACCTTGGATTGACACTGCTGACCACGATATAGGCAAAAGCAAGCAGAACCGCCGCTGTGAAGACCGATAACGTGGCGCCGGATTTATATCCGCGTGTGCGGCCTTCGCGCAGATACCAAATCCCGCCGACCGCGCCGAGAATAAAAGAGCTCAGGTGAAAGACCGGGAAATACACAAGGAAGTTTTCGTATTCCGGGAAATAGCCCGCCCAAAATGTATTATGAATTAACTGGGTGATCGTCCAGAGAATGACCGAGCCCCAGATCAATTTTTTTGTGGATTGACGATACGCCCACATGGTAAAGAAAGGGAACAGGGCATAAAAGAAAAACTCCACCGTCATGGACCATGACGCATAATTGAAGGACTGGGCATATTGGGGAATCCAAGCTTGAAGAATGAAGACGTTCGCAAGCGTCTTTTGCAATTTGATCTGCGCGATGGAGTCAATATAAAAATAACAGACCAGTAAAAACGATAGAAGGTACAGCGGATACAACCGAAGAAATCGCCCGGTCCAATATTTGCCGATGTCGAACTTCTCCTCCGGGCGGTGATGCACCAGCGACATGACAAACCCCGAGAGCACGTACAGGTAGGTGACGCTCGTGGTGGCGGAAATCAGGATTGGAGAGAGCGGGAAAAAATCAATGGCCTTCAGGTAAACGCCGCCGCCGCCGTGAAAGAAAAGCACGGCAAGGATCGCGATAAAGCGCGTAAAGGTCAATTGATCGAGTCGTTGTCGCATTCAATCCTCGTGGGAAAACTGCGCCTATTCTACTAGAAAAAAAACAGGCCGGCACGCATGGCGGCCAGCCCGTAGAAATCGAGAGAGTGGAAATTTACACGTTCACCGCAAGACAGGTGAGGGTCTGCTCCACACCGGGGATCGGCTGGATCTCCAGGGCGGTGATCGAGCCGAGTTTAGCCAGGTCCGGGGTTTCAACGACCGCCACCGCATCATACGGCCCGAAGGTCATGTTGGCTTCGACAACGCCGTTGATCTTGCGAAGTTGATGGACGACCTCTTTGACATCGCCGGCGCGAATCTTGATCATGATATATGCTTTCATGGCATCTCCTTTTTCGTTATGCGTTCTTCTTTCGAAGGAATACGACCCAATAGATGGCGGCCACAAACACCGCGCCGCCGATGATATTTCCAATGGTAACAGGAATTAAGTTTTTGATAAAGAACGCCTGCCAGGTGAGGACTTCGAGCTTCGGAACCTTATCGCCAATGGCGGCCATGAATTCCGGGTCGAAGCCTTTTATAAAGAGGGCATAGGGAATAAAGTACATGTTCGCCACGCTGTGCTCGAAGCCCGCCGCCACAAACGCCGTGATGGGGAAAACAATTGCCAAAATCTTGTCTATCGTCGTGCGCGCGCTGTAGGTGAGCCAGACGGCGAGACAGACAAGCGCATTGCAAAGGATGCCCAGCGCGACGGCCTGCACAAAACCCAGGTCGCATTTTGCCACCGCAGTCTTGAGAGCGGCAATCCCCACAGCGTTGGAACCAAATGTATATTGTTTCGTGAAGAACATCAATGCCGCGGTGGCGATGGAGGCGGTGAAGTTTCCCAGGTAGACAATCCCCCAGTTTCTCAACAAGGCGCGCCCCGTGACTTTGCCGCTGGCCCACGCCATTACGATCAGGTTGTTGCCCGTGAACAACTCCGCGCCGCCGACGACGACAAGGATAAGGCCGAGACAAAAGACCAAACCGGTCAACAGACGAGTCACACCGTAGGGCAGGCCAGTGGTGAATGCCACCACCCCATCTGCCCCGGTGACCGACATACTGCCGGCGGAAACGGTGGTGGCAAAGATTGCCCCCAGCGAAATAAACGCACCTGCCAGCAAAGACAGCATGAACATGGTAAACGCCGGCATTTCCGCCTTTCGCACACCGAGGTATTCTGCGCGTGTTGCCATCTCCGCAGGCAGGAGGGCATCAATCCGAATCTCACTCATAAAAGTCTCCTTTCATATTCTATTTGTGAATTTCTTCACAACAAAAGTATATCAAAGGGAAGCGGGATCAACCAGTTTGTTTGTAACGAAAAGCAGGTGATGTTAATCCAAAGAACTTACGATTATTTCTTTGCGCCCAGCCAGGAACCAAGCGCTGCGCCAAGCAAGGCAATCAGCACGATGATTCCCAGCACAGTAAGCCCGGCCTGTTGCGAGGTCGGCGGGGATGGCAAGGGAGTGACGGTGGATGTGATGGTCGGCGTAACGGGATATGTCGGCGTGGAGGTTGGAATGCCCAAAGTCACCGTAAAAGTTGGGGCCGGTGAAGCAGTGGCCGGTTCGGGCCTTGAGACAAGAATTTTCTGGCCGATGAAAATTTCGTTGTTTTTCAAACTATTCAATAACTTGAGTTGCTCAACGGTGGTGTTGTAGGCAAGCGCAATGCTCCATAATGCTTCGTTGGGTTGTACCACGTGATACACCGAGCCATCGTCAAGCGGCGTGCTGGTGGAGATCACAACAACAGGTGTTCCAGATGTGGCTGTGGGCGTGGCGGTTGCATCAAACTGTACCGGGGAGATTCCTGCCCATTTAAACGGAGTCAGGCCGAGGGTCAAAAAAAGAAGCGGGATCAACATCCAAAAACGTTTCATCCGAAAAATTATACTGTCTCAAAATTTGGGGTTGTATCCCCACATCGGGGGGACTTTCAAAACCTCAGAACCAGGGGTAAAATTATATATAATGTATAATCTGAAGGAGTCATTCCCATGCCCGGCTTTACCCCAGGACGCCGTTACCAACCACCTTTCATGCCGTTCAAGCGTGTGCCGTTCAAAAAGCGCGCGCTCGCAAAGATTGAACTCGCCATAAAAGGCCCGCTCTTTGGATGCCGCATGTGCGGCAACTGCCTCTTGCAAGAGACGGCCTTCATCTGCCCGATGGAATGCCCAAAGGGATTGCGAAACGGGCCATGCGGCGGCTCGACGCCGGAGAAATGTTACGTGGATGAATCGCGTCCGTGCATTTGGTACAAGATTTACGAACGGTCTTTCAAACTTGGGCGGGAGGATTTATTGCTCGAAGTACTGCCGCCCATGGATTGGGAGAAGGCGGGACAGGATGCCTGGGGCGACATTTTTATTCAGGCAAAGAATATTGGGGTGAAAAACATCCTCTCGGGTCTGACGACGGGTGAGGCTGGTTCTGTCTCGAAGACACTTGACTCCATCTTTCGGCCGGTGCGCCAACCCGATTGGTGGCAGGGCGACTCGTTTTATCACGCGCCAAAATATTCCGAGCCTGCCTCTGAGTTGGAGCGCAGATTGAAAGCGGGGGAATTCGTCGATACAACGGAGATCGCTCCCCCACTTTCGACCAACACCGAAAAACTTACGAAGAATATCGAACTGGTCAAACCCCATGTGGCGGCCATCAACTTCATGGACAGCCCCTCTGCCATTCCGCGCATTTCATCGTGGGCGTGCGGTAAACTGGCGCTGGAACTGGGCGCGGACCCCGTCATGCAGGTCGCCGCGCGCGATCGCACGCGGGTTGGCCTGCAATCTGAAGTGATGGGCGCCGCCACACTCGGCATACGAAACCTGTTATGCCTGACCGGCGACAGCATGGTGCTCGGCTCCGCTCCGCATGGCCGCATGGACATTGTTGACATTGACAGCATTCAAATGCTTTGGATTCTGCGGCGCATGAGAGACGAGGGAAAATATCTCGATGGCCGCGAGATAAAAACGCCGCCCAAGTTCTTCCTCGGCGCAGCGGCTTCGCCGTTTGCCTCCAACATGAAATTCCAGGCATTGCGCGAACAGAAGAAAGTGAACGCCGGCGCGCAGTTCTTCCAAACCAACGTGGTCTTTGAAGCGGACGCCCTCGACGAATGGTTGAACGAAATCGCAAAACGTGGAATCCTGGATAAAGTGTATATCATGATCGGCATCTCGCCGCTCAAAAGTTACAAGACCGCCGTGTACATGAACGAAAAAATCCCCGGTGTGTTCGTGCCGGATTGGATTCTCAAACGCATGGAAAATGCCAAGGAAAAGGGAAACGAGCAGGAGGAAGGCGTGCAGATCGCGCTTGAAATCATCGAGAAGGTCAAATCCAAGCAGGGCGTGAGTGGAATCCATTTGATGGCGGTTGGCTGGGAGGAGATCGTGCCGCGGATCGTGCGCGAGGGACTCGGAACAGACATGCTCATTACCGCTTGAACAAAAAAAGCCGGGCAACAAATGCGCCCGGCCTTTTTTACGGCGGTTCGAATTACACGCCTTGATCGTTGTCCTTGGCGGAATAGCCGGGACCGCTCTTGAAGAAGTCATAGTTCGGCTTGATATCCGGTGTGAGGTCAACTGTTTCGCCGGCGGCGAGTTGCCTGGTCGTTTCGAGCGTGATGGCCTTGCCGTGATGGTTCGTGGCCTCGTAGTGACCGGTCAACCCAACCTTGCTGATGTATTCGCCGCCCTTGGCGGTATACGCGGCAGGAACTTCATCTTCCGGGAAGATGGCCGCAAATGGGCACTCCGGCACGCAGGCGCCGCAATCGATGCAGGTATCCGGGTCGATGTAAATCCACGGCCATTCAGCAATGGGTTGACCGGGGACCATACACTCGACCGGGCATACCTCGATGCAACCGCGGTCGCGGACACACAAGCTGGTAATGATATGAGTCATGGTAATTTACTCCTTGTGGGATTGTAATTAAACCGAACACATCTATTATAACTTCGTTTACCCTCACGGCAAAGGACAATATAAAAATTAATTTACTCACCTTACGCAGTTCCAGCGGTTCGCCACAGAGTTCACAGAGAAAACATGAGAAAAAGACTCAGAGAACTTTGTGGGCTCTGTGGCCGATTGTGTAACATCAATTAATTTAAACAAACCGTCCCATGGACATATTTCCACGGGACGGATGACAAATCACAAGATTCTTTATTTGGCGGAATACTTCCCTGCAACCGCATCCCAGTTGACCACGTTCCACCAAGCGGTGATGTAATCGGGACGGCGGTTTTGATATTTAAGGTAGTAGGCATGCTCCCACACGTCAATGCCCATGATCGGGGTCAGCCCATCAGAGAGCGGACTGTCCTGATTGGCGGTGGATACAACAGCAAGGCCGCTGCCTTTTTTCACGAGCCAGGCCCACCCGGATCCGAAGCGGGTTGTCGCCGATTTGGTAAATTCCTCTTTGAAGGCGTCGAACGAACCGAAGGAGGTATCAATCGCTTTTGCCAGTTCGCCCTTCGGAGCGCCGCCTGCGCTGGGACCCATAATCTCCCAGAAGAGATTGTGATTGAACGTGCCGCCGCCGTGATTGCGGACAACCATGCGCACGCTTTCGGGAATCCCGTTCAAATTGCCGAGCAACGCCTCCAGCGATTTGCCCGCGAGTTCGGGAGTCTTTTCGATTGCACCGTTCAAATTGGTGATGTAAGTCTGATGATGTTTGGTGTGATGGATTTCCATTGTGCGCGCGTCAATGTGCGGTTCGAGCGCATCGTACGCGTAAGCAAGTTTGGGAAGATCGAATGCCATGAGTTTTCTCCTTATATTGATAAATCAATGGCGGGCATTGTAGTCCCTTGAAAGGTGCGTGTCAAGAAAGATATTCAGGCAGGCAATGCATTTGAACCGCAAAACCCGCCAGACTCTCCAGGAAAATCATTAAATCTTTGCGCTCTTTGCGATAAAACCGCAGATATACAGTAAAGAGTTCTGAAAACGAACATTCGGAACTGTTTTTTGTTTTCATGCCAGATTCTTCACGCAAAGACAGATTAATAAGGCGTATTGACGTAATATATACAAACCGATATACTTTTCTCGATGGATGTCCGATATACCCTGCAAAATGTCGCCTTTGAGTGGGATAGCCAAAAAGCGGCAACCAATCTTCGCAAGCATAAAGTCAGGTTTGAATTGGCTTGCGAAGCATTCTTCGACCCTTTTGTTTGCTACCTCGATGAAGAAATCGTCGGCACAGAACTTCGAGAGAGGCTTGTCGGTTTGACCACCAGTTGGCTGTTGCTCTATATCGTTTACGTCATGCGCGGAGATGTCATCCGCATTATTTCCGCTCGAACAGTTACAAGAGAAGAAAGAGAAATGTATGAAAATCAATAAAATTGCCCAGCGTTTACAAAAAGACCGCCCAATGACAATGGTGAGTATCCGTATCCCTAATGATGTAATTGATGATTTGAAGCGGGTCGCGCCTATGCTTGGCTTTTCCGGTTATCAGGCCCTGGTTAAGGCGTATATTGGTCAAGGGTTGCGGACAGACCTTGAACGCCTCGAAAGCAGTGTGGAAATTTCAGCGCTGATTGAAAGTCTGCGAAAAAAGGGCGTAAAAGAAGAAATTATCTCATCTGCAATGGCGGAGGCAAAAAGCTTAATGTAACCTCTCCCCCGCACAGATAACCTCCGCCAATATTCACAAACCTCATAACCAGATAAAATCGGGGAATGTCCAAAACCCGCATCGCTTTCGCCATCTCCATCGCCATCCTTGCCATTTCCACCGCGTCCATTTTCATCCGCGCGGCGCAAAGGGATGCGCCCTCCATCGTCATTGCGGCGGTGCGGCTCAGTCTCGCCACCATCGCGCTTGCGCCGTTCGCGCTCACACAACACCGCGCACAACTCGCTTCGCGCACGAAACGCGAATGGCTCCTCGCGTTTCTCGCAGGTCTCTTCCTCGCCGCGCATTTCGCCACGTGGATCACCTCACTCGAATTCACCACCGTCGTTTCATCCGTCGTGCTCGTCACCACAGGGCCGCTGTGGGTGGCGCTCCTCTCCCCCATTCTCCTCAAAGAGATGCCAGCTCGCTGGGTGTGGATCGGCATGACGATGGCTTTGCTCGGAGGGATTGTCATCGGGTTGGGAGATTTCTGCACCCGAATCGGATTCTCCCTTTCATGCCCGCCTCTTTCCGCGCTGACAACTGATTCGGCTTTCAAG
>JBBIUO010000179.1:0-8323 GCA_037440205.1 Chloroflexota bacterium | reverse complement strand
AAATCTCGTAAATGTTTCGGATGTAATTGCGCGTTTCCTCGAAGCGGATCGATTCAAGGAGCAGGTCGGGGTCGCCGTGGGAAAGTTCCTTCCATTCCAGCGAGTTGCCCGGGCCGCCGTTGTAAGCCGCCAGCGCCGCGTACAAGTCGCCGCCGAGCAGGTCGCGGTTGTTTCCGAGATAATGCGCGCCAAACGCGATGCTGACATTGGGACGGTACAGATCCTCCTCATCGTAATTGACAGGCCAGCCGAGTTGTGAAACGATCTGACCGCCGGTGGAGGGGACGATCTGCATCAACCCGCGCGCGCCCGCATTCGATTTGACAAATCCCTCGAAGAGACTCTCCTGCCGAATCACGCTGAAAATGAACAACGGATCGAAGCGATTGGCTTGCGCATCGGGAATCACGAGATCGGAATAATACAACCCGTATCGCACGTGACTGAAATAAGGCGGCGCCATCATCGATTCGGTATGCTCATCCAGCCCTGCAATCGAAAGCGCCTGCCGCGCCGCAAAGACCGCCGAACGGTACAGCCCCAAATCCAGCAGATAATTCATCAGCCGGTAACTTCCAATGGCATCGTGGTTCGTTTCCAATTCCGTGCGCAGATCTTCGAATTCGAGGCGGGCATCTTCGTACATTCCCAATTCCATCCATTCGGTTCCGCGAATCACGCGCGGGTCACTGGCAAGCGCCCCCAATCCGCCCAGGTCAGCGTCGAGAGGGAGGTTGAACGTAAGCCGAATCCATGAATCGGCATCCTTGCGTTCCGAGTCCATGTTTGGCGCGAGGTTCATGGAAATGGGCGGCTCGAACGGAGCGCGTTCCTGCAAGAGATCGCGCGCGCGTTCGCTGTAATATCCCGCCGGGTCACGATCCTGCGCCGCCCGCCATGCAGTGACCGCCGCTTCGTTATCCCCAAGTTTTTGCTGGGTCTTTCCAAGCCACAAATACGCCCGCGCCTGATCCGCCGCAAGCACAGAGATGGTAAGACTGCGGTTGAACGAATCCAACGCGGAGGTCAGGTCACCGTTGCGGTAATAAATGATGCCCATCAAAAAGGTGGCGGTACCCGCCTGCTCCGAACCGGGGTATTCATTTCCAACCCGCGCCCAGGTTTGAATGGCTTCGTCGTACATAGCGTTACGCTCGTAAATACGCCCCGCGCTCAACAAATACTCGGCGGAAATTTCACTGCCCGGAACGGCGGCCACAAAATCCAACAGCGTCTTTGCGCCGATGGCGTACAAGCCCAGGTTGTACCACTCGATGAAAGCCTTCTCACCCCACGCATCACCCCAATTCGGGTGATCTGGATAATCCGCGATGAACGTCGAATAATCCTTCAACGCCGCGTCGTAATTTCCCAGGTCGCGGTAGGCCAGCGCGCGATAATAATACGCCGTGCCATCGTTCGTCGGGTTCTCGACAAGATATTGATTGAACGCCGCCACTGCCACATCATACTGACCGGCGAAATAATCCACCAAACCGCGGTCGAGTTGATCCACCGTCGCGCCCGCATCCAACAAAGCCACGAGGCTGAGATAGGAATAATAGGATAGCGGATACTGCTCCACAGCCAGACGAAAACGATTCAGCGCTTCATCACCCTGACCGATGGCCTGATTCGCCAACCCAGACTCGTACGCCACCTGAGCCTTGATGTAATCGTTGGGCGCGCGCGCGAAGATTCCGTCATACAAAGCCAGCGCGGAATCGTAATCTCCCATTTTCACCTGCGTGGATGCCACCTTCAAATCGAGTTGAATGTCATCGCCGAGGGCAGGCGCCTGGATCGCGGCCTTGTAAGCGGAAAGCGCCCCCACATAATCCTGCAATTCAAAAAGCGCGTCACCCCGCATTTCCTGCACGGACGCATCCAGATATCCGGGACGCACCACAAGATACGTCTGCCAGGAATCTGCCGCGGCCTGATAATTCCCCAAACGATAATAAGCAAGTCCCTGCAAAAAATAAGCCTGCCCCAAATGAATGGACTGCGGATATTCCGTGATCAATGTTTGAATTGAAGAGAGCGTTTCCTCGTAACGTTCATCGGCGAAATACACGCGCGCCTCGCCCCATTTCGCGGCGGCCTGCACCAGCGGATCGGGCGAATCGGACGATGCCGTTTGAAAATGGATCAATGCGCCTTCATAATCGCCATTGAACAGGGCAAGGTCGCCTCTATCCACGCGGGCGATTGGAAGCGGAGTGGGCGTGATGGTTGGAGTGAACGTCGCTTCGGGAGTGGAGGTGATGCTTGGGGTCAGGGTCCAGCCGGGAGGGATGGTGGGAAAATTATCAAGGATGGAACAAGCCGATATCGCAGTGGCAAGCCAAAGTCCAGGAATGATGCGCGTGAGTTTCATCCCGTTTTTATAATGGGAAAGAAGATGAATGTCAACCAGCGATTATGAAAAAATCAATTACAATCGCCGCCATGCTGAATTTTTCCTCCCGCACTACCGAGCCTGAATTGCGAGCCGCCATCATCGAATGCGGGCGCATCGCGTACGAGCGCCATCTCATGACGGCAAACGACGGCAACATTTCCACGCGAATGGAAAACGGCCATGTCCTCATCACTCCCTCTGGCATTTCAAAGGGACGGTTGAACGCCGATGATATGCTCATCGTTGACCTAGATGGCAATGTGATTTCATCGCGCCCTGACCGCAAGCCGTCTTCCGAAACGCCCATGCACCTTGAAGTTTACAAGAACAGGGACGATGTGCGCGCCGTCGTACATGCGCATCCGATCTTCGCCACCACGCTCACTGTTGCCGGCCTCAAATTCCCGGTGGATGTGCTTCCCGAAGTTTTGCTCACGCTTGGCGATGTTCCCATCACCGAATATGCAACGCCGTCGTCGCATGAAGATGCGATTGTGATTCGCCCGTTCATCAAAGATCACAACGCGCTTTTGCTTTGCCAGCACGGCAGTCTCACGTACGGAAAAAATCTCGATGAGGCGTTGATCCATCTCGAACGCATCGAGCACGTCTCCGAAATTTACTGGCGCGCAAAAATGCTTGGCACGGTCAAGCGCGTTCCGCCGGAAGCGCAGATAAAACTTGTTGCACTGCACGAAAAATATTTCAAAGGGTAAATCATGCGAACCGTTTTTTGGGAAAACAATGAATTGAAAATGATTGACCAGCGCATTCTTCCCGCGCGTTTTGAAGTTCTCTCTTACCGCGATCACAAATCTGTTGCGCGCGCGATTACGGATATGGTTGTGCGCGGCGCGCCCGCCATTGGAGCCGCCGCCGCATTTGGGCTTGCCCTGGCAGGATATGAATCCGCTTCCACCTTGACCGAGGGCCTGCTTGCCGACCTAGGAGCATCTGCCGCCGTTTTGAAGGCGTCGCGCCCGACAGCGGTCAACCTTGCGTGGGCGGTGGATAGAGTGATGCGTGTTGCGTATTCCGTAAAAGGCACGGTAGATGATGTGAGGAAAGCCGTGTTGAACGAAGCGCAGCGACTCGCCGATGAAGATGTGGAGATCAACAAACGCATGGCGGAGCACGGCGCGGCGTTGATTGACGACGGCGATACCATCATCCATCATTGCAACACCGGCGCGCTCGCCACTGTGGATTGGGGAACTGCGCTGGGAGTCATCCGCACCGCGCACGAGCAAGGCAAACGCATTCACGTGCTGGTGGATGAGACCCGTCCGCGTTTGCAGGGAGCGCGTCTCACTGCGTGGGAGTTGGAGCAGTATGGCATCCCCTACGAGATCATCAGCGATAACATGTCGGGCTATTTCCTCAAGGCGGGCAAGGCGCAAAAAGTTTTCTTCGGCGCGGATCGTGTTGCCGCGAATGGCGATGTGGCGAACAAAATTGGCACCTACATGCTGGCGCTTGCCGCAAACGATAACCACGTGCCTGTCTATTCGGTGGTGCCAACCTCCACCATTGACCTGTCTCTCGCGTATGGCGGTTTGATTCCCATCGAGGAGCGCAATGCTGACGAAGTCCTCGGCATTCAATTCCACGGAGAACCCATCGCGCCGAAAAATGCCAAAGCCCGCAACCCAGCCTTCGACGTCACCCCGAACCGCCTGCTCAGCGGAATCGTCACCGAGAACGGCGTGGTCCATCCGCCCTTCGATGTGAATCTGAAAAAGGTTGTAAAATAATTCCGATGTTATTTCAACCCCCTCCCCCCACACGCCTTGACCTGAACTTTTCCATCTTTGGAATCACGGTTCGCGTCCACCCATTATTCTGGTTGATCGCCGTTATTTTTGGTTCCGCCTCCGGCGGGATTTTCCAATTGCTGATCTGGGTATTGGTTGTTTTTGTATCCATCCTCATCCATGAAATGGGTCACGCATTGGCGATGCGCCGGTATGGAATCCGCTCGCACATCGTTTTGCACGTCTCCGGCGGGTTGACTGTACCCGAATCACTGCGATGGGGGAGCGGTCTCGCCAATGTTGCATTGACGCCCGCCCAGGAAATTATCATTTCGCTTGCGGGGCCAGTTTCTGGTTTCTTGCTGGCGGCGCTTGTAACGATGGGTGTAAACCTTGCCGGCGGTTCCGTCCTCATGGGGTTTTTGCTTGGCGTGATTCCCCTGCCTGTGGCGGCGAGCCTGCCATTCGGTGGAGTTCTCATGAATTCGTTTGTGATGAGTCTCCTGTGGGTTAACATCTTTTGGGGAATCTTCAACCTCATGCCTGTTTACCCGCTCGATGGCGGCAACGTGACAAGGTACATCCTGCTCAAAGCAGATCCGTGGGACGGGGTGCGCAAGTCGCTTTGGGTTTCGGTCATTGCAGGTGCTGTCGTCGCTTTTGCAGGTTATTTCGTGTTGCACAGTGTCTATATGGCAATCCTGTTTGCGTTCCTGGCGTTCCAGAGTTATCAAATGTTGCAGGGATATGGCGGGGGTGGATACTGATTATTTGGAAAGGAGGTAACAGGTCCAATTCCTTCCCCATTGTGTTGTTTGTTTTTGATTCCGATTCGCCAAAGGAGTAAAAAATGAAACGCATCTACATCCTGATGGGGGGATTGTTGATTCTCGCCTTGCTGAACGCATGCGGGTCTTCTGCGCCGGAATCCGCCGTCACAGAAGCGCCCGCGCCGACCCTTTCTCCGACTGATACGCCTTTACCTCCCACCCCCGCGCCGCTTGACTTGAATGTGCTGGTTGTGGACGAATCCGGTGTGCCAATCCCGGGCGCGGAAATCATTTTCCCGGAAGCGGGGGCCTATGTTCCGGTAAAAACGGACGAGAAAGGCGCTTATAGTTGGACCGACCTAAAGAAGGATAAAGCCTCCTTGAAAATCTCCGCACAGGGATACAACGGGGTGGAAGAAACCCTGACCCTTGCCCCCGGCGCAAATGAGTTTGTCGCCAAGTTAATCATGCCTCCCCATGCGCTTCTGGCTTCCCAGGCCTGCGCCCCCGGCGAGACGTTTTTATACGCCGAAGATTTTCAGGATGGCAAGGCCAATGGATGGGGAGCCTATCCGCCCGGCAAAACCGTAACCGTTGAGGCAGATATTGATGTGCCTGATAACATGATCCTCCTGATAGACTTCGGGGATACGGATGGTGAATATCAATTTAATATGGAGCCTCCCCAGTCAAATGTTGTGTGGCGCTTAAAATACAAGCCCGGCGATCACAGTCGCTTTAATGTCGGCCTGGGTAAAGGCGAGCCTGGCTACTTTACCGTAATAAGCGGTGATGAATTTTCCCTGAGTTCCTATTCCAACGCTGAAGGCAGGAAGTTCCTGTCCAGGGGAAGCGCGAATATGGATAAAACCATCTGGCATCTACTCGAATTTAGCTCCTATAGCGGTCGTTTGGAAGTATGGGCAGACGGAGTTTCGCTTTCTTATGATGGCGCGTTGATTCCCGATGCAAACAAGGTGGGCGTTGGGTCGGCCAAACTGCCTCCTGATTCCTTCATCCGCGTTGACAATGTTTCGCTTTGCGGCTTGAACGCTCCGTTCACTTCCATGTATGCGCCATCGCCGTAAAATTTGAAGGCTGAATTTCTTTACAATCCAAAGACGCCATGATAAACTCACGCCCGTAATCAAATCCAGCGCACTCGCAAGAGTGCGCCTTTTTCTGCGAGAAAATAAATGGACACTCTTCTCACCGGCTCTGTGGCCTACGACTACCTGATGACCTTCCCTGGTCTCTTCAAAGAGCAAATCCTGCCCGAGCGGCTGGCTTCGATCAGCCTTTCCTTCCTCGTGGATTCCATGACCAAACAGCGCGGCGGAATCGCGCCGAACATCGCGTACACCATGGCGTTGCTTGGAGAAAAACCGCGGGTGATGGCAACTGTCGGCGAGGATTTCGGCGACTACCGCGCATGGCTTGAATCCAAAGGCGTGGATACCTCGCTGATGAAGGTGATCCCTGGATTATTCACCGCCTCGTTCTTTGCGACGACCGATCAGGATTCTGCTCAAATTGCATCGTTCTACCCCGGAGCGATGGCACAGTCAGCCACCCAATCCATCAAGGAACTTGAAAAGAAGCCAGACCTTGTGATTGTCTCTCCAAGCGCACCCGAAGCGATGATGAAGTTTCCTGCCGAGTGCCGCGAATTGGGAATCAAGTATTTGTATGACCCGAGTCAGCAGGTATTGAGACTTGAAGGGAATGAACTCGCCCGCGACATGGAAGGCGCATACTTCCTCTTCTGCAACGATTATGAATTCGGGCTGATCTCGAAGAAAACAGGCTGGAGCCTCGATCAGATCCTCGAACATGTGAAAGTGCTGGTCATCACCCGCGGCAAAGACGGCGCCGATCTGTATTCCGACGGCTATTCGGTTCACATCCCAACTGTCCCTGAGGATGAGATCATTGATCCCACCGGCGTAGGCGACGCCTTCCGCGGCGGATTCCTCGCAGGCTATGCCCATGGTTTCGACTGGAAATTGTGCGGCGAGATCGGGTCGCTTTCCGCCGTGTATTGCCTCGAACAGCGCGGCACGCAGAATCATTCCTACACTCCCGCGCAGTTTGTAAACCGCTTCCGCCGTCACTTTGACGATGGCGGGAAGTTGGATGTGTTGTTGAAGTAGGTTGCGTAGGGCGGGTTTGTAACCCGCCGCGAAATTTGGCGGGATGGAATCCCGCCCTACATAAATCAAGGAGTATCTAAATGAGCAATTACGATGTAAAAGATTTGAATCAGGCCGAAGGCGGCCGCCGCCGCATTGACTGGGCGGAACGTGAAATGCCCGTCCTTCGTTCCATTCGCGAACGTTTCAAGAAAGAGAAACCCCTCAAGGGGTTGCGTCTGTCCTGTTGCTTGCACGTGACCACCGAAACCGCAAACCTGATGCGCACCCTGCAGGAAGGCGGCGCGGACATTGTCCTCACTGCCTCCAACCCGCTCTCCACGCAGGATGACGTGGCCGCCGCCCTGGTGAATCAATTTGAGATTCCAGTGTTTGCGATCAAGGGCGAGGATAAGGTCACGTACTTCAAGCACATCCGCGCCGCGTTGGAGCACATGCCTCACATGACGCAGGACGACGGCGCTGACCTTGTCTCATCGCTCTTCTTCATCGAGATGGGACGCTTTGAGAAGCTCGAACCGTCCCTCGCGGCGTGGGCGAAATCCCTGAAGGATGATGAACGCAAGCAGATGCTCAAGAACGTCATCGGCGGCACGGAAGAGACCACCACAGGCGTCATCCGCTTGAAGGCGATGGAAAAAGACAACGTGTTGAAATTCCCGGTCATCGCCGTGAACGACGCGCTGACCAAGCATCTCTTCGATAACCGCTATGGCACGGGGCAATCCACGGTGGATGGAATCATCCGCGCAACCAACGTCCTGCTGGCCGGTAAAAATTTTGTAGTGGCAGGCTACGGGTGGTGCGGACGCGGTCTTGCGTCCCGCGCGCGCGGCATGGGCGCACAGGTCATCGTCACCGAAACTGATCCAATGAAGGCGCTCGAAGCGGTGATGGACGGTTATCAGGTGATGCCGATGGGCGATGCCGCGAAGATCGGCGATGTGTTCTGCACTGTGACGGGCGATATCAATGTGATTGATGGCAAGCATTTCGAGGTGATGAAAGACGGCGCGATTGTCTCCAACTCCGGCCACTTCAACGTCGAGATTAATATCCCCGCCCTTGAAAAGATGAGCACTGGCAAACCAAACCTTGTCCGCCCGTTTGTGGAGCAATACCTTACCACGGATGGACGCAAGATCAACATCCTCGGCGAAGGCCGCCTGATCAACCTTGCTTCCGCTGAAGGACATCCCGCCTCCGTGATGGACATGTCCTTTGCCAATCAGGCCCTCTCCG
>JBBIUO010000178.1:5384-8330 GCA_037440205.1 Chloroflexota bacterium | reverse complement strand
CCCGCGCCAATTCCAACACCGGTTTCCTCCGAACCCGATTGCTCCACCGGCGTGGTCATCGCCGAAAAGGATACCTCGAAGGGACAATACCTCGAAGTCTGCGCCAACGGCCACACGTCCGAGATCGGTCCGTTGGCGAAAGGCGTATTTGCAGTCGGCCCGAACAACAAATTCTTCGTCTACTGCGCAAACAATGGGATCGTCTATGCGGTGCGGGTGGGCGATACGCGACTTCAACCCATCGGCGACGTGAAGGATTTCTCCGCCATCATTCGCAACGATGAACCGTTATTCGAGATCAAATTTTCGGGCACCGGTTCCTACAAAGTGACCATCTTCGAACTTCGCTATCACCAGAACAAGGAGTTGACGATTCCCAACAGTATCTTCGCACCATGATTCAACCGTAGGGGCGACCCTCCCTCTGCGCAACATAATCCCTGATTGCGTTGACGGGTCACCCCTGTCACGTAAGCCAGCCCGACAAAAGTACCGCCGGGCTGATTTTTTGTTGACTTTGAAAATCATTTGGCATATTATCTTATTGAAAGCGCGGGGATTTTTTCTGAAAGGTTCGCCTTTGGGAACGAATTGATTTATCGGTTCAAACGGTGTGTGGGAATATCTTTAAAAGTTGCGTTACTTCGAGCCTGATCGAGATAAATCATGATGTGATTCGGGAGGTTTCCATGTTTGCCATTTTTTTGCGCCGCCGCAGACTCCATTTGATTGCCCTGCTCGTTCCCGGAGTCTTGTTGATTTTTCTCCTGGGCGGGTTTTCCAAACCGCCCGCCCCTTCCCCCGCTCCCGCCGATCTTCCGCTGTTGGATCAAACTTCGCTTCAATATCTTGGCTCCTTCAATGTCCCGGCCGAGGATGGCGCTGGCAATGCCCTCACCTGGGGCGGCAACGCCCTCGCCTACGACCCCGACAACACAGGCTTGTTCTTCGGATGCCACGATTGGTATCAAATGCTCGGCGAAGTCAGCGTCCCCGCGATCACCAATCCGCCGCAAACGGCATCCATTCTTCAGGATTGCACAGACGTGACCGAAGGCCGCCTGAATCAAGTGGACGATTATCTGCCGCGATTGGGCGGGTCGCTTTTTTACAATGGAAGATTGATCGTCTCTGCCTATGGATATTACGACGCCGACTACAACCAGACTCTCTCCCACTTTGCCTCTTCCCCGCTTCTTTCCCAGACGGGTGAACTGGTTGGCCCATACCAGGTTGACTCCTGGCCCGGGGCAGTTTCCGGCTACATGACGACAATCCCCGCAGACTGGCGCGCGCTCTTTGGCGGCCCCGCATTGACCGGGCAATGCTGCATCCCCATCATCAGCCGCACATCCGCCGGCCCGGCGGCGTTCGTGTTTGACCCCGATAATGTCGGGAGTGTGAATCCCGTCCCAGCCACAACGGTGCTGGCTTATCCGCTGGAGCATCCACTTGCGCCGGTGGAGACGCAAAATGATTACTTCAATCTTGCCACGCAAATCGTGGGCGTGGCTTTTCCGTCAGGGACGAGAAGCGTTCTATTTTTTGGCAGGCAGGGAACAGGTCCGTATTGTTACGGGACCGGGGCGGAGTGCAATGACCCGGCGGATGATTCGCACGGCACGCACGCCTATCCATACTTTCATCAAGTCTGGGCTTACGATGCTCTCGATCTGGTGGCCGTCAGAAACGGGACGATGCAATCCTGGGAGGTTCAACCGTATGCCATCTGGCGCTTGACGGAGATGGATTCGACGAACAGCGCCACAACGGTAGGCGCGACCTACGATCCCGCCAGCGGACGGGTGTACATCACCGAAGCCTACGGCGATTATCCAGAAGTGCATGTCTATCAAATTGGGGCGGGCGGAAGCATCTTCGCCGATGTGCCGGCTTCGTATTGGGCGGCCTCATGGATCGAGCGGCTCTACAACAGCGGCATCACCAGCGGATGCGCCACCACACCGGCCTTGCTCTTTTGCCCGGAGAACAACGTCTCCCGCGCCGAGATGGCTGTCTTTTTGGAACGCGGTATGCATGGCGCGACCTTCACCCCGCCGGATGTGCCTCCCACTTTCAACGATACGGTCGGTCACTGGGCGGAGGATTGGATCGAAGCATTGAAGAACGACGGCATCACCGCGGGATGCGGCGCTGGAAATTATTGTCCGGAGAGTCAGGTCACCCGCGATCAAATGGCGCTCTTCCTGCTCCGCGCCGAGCATGGCGCTTCCTATGAACCTCCCGCGGCGACAGGCACGGTCTTCAGCGATGTGCCGGCAGATCATTGGGCGGCGGCGTGGATCGAGCAGTTGTATGCCGAGGGCATCACCAGCGGTTGCGGGGCTGGAACCTATTGCCCCGATTCGCCTGTCACCCGCGCGCAGATGGCGGTGTTTTTGGTGCGGGCGTTCAACCTGCCGTAACTCAACTTACGCGGTTTTCCGTAGGGGCGACCCGTCCAGGCGAAACCGAATGCCAATCTTGAAGAAAGGGTCGCCCCTGCTGCATATCACCAGCAATTCCCTATATGGGAATGTCGTTGCGAGCGAAGCGAAGCGAAGCAATCCCCCGATTTCAGGAGGAGATTGCTTTGGGAAGAGCACCCTCGCAATGACATACTGGGAATTACTGGCATACCACCAGTTTTTTTACTTCGTGGTAAAAGTGGGGCTATGAAGTATTTCAACCGATACGATTTCATTTGGAACCTGCCCCTCTCGCTTGGACTTGGGGTAGTTTTCTCGTTCCTTCAGCCCGGTAACTGGCTCTTCGGCTGGCTGAAATTTTCCCTCCTTTTTCTTCTTTGCTTTTCATTGCTCGCGCTTTCGGTGAGGTGGGCGGGTGGTCTCGATATGCCCCGCGACGAACACGCGGGACTACTCGACCACCGAAGGACTCTCGCATGGATGCTCGCCATCGCATTTACCTTGCGTTTCGTCGGCG
>JBBIUO010000178.1:0-5338 GCA_037440205.1 Chloroflexota bacterium | reverse complement strand
GATGACAAGGCGGGATACGTCTACACCGACGCGCATCGCCGCGATGTGCAGGCCTGGGATTTTGCAAAATCGGATCATCCAATCACAGATGCGTTCAACAAAAAATTTGCCTACGACCAATACGGCGGTTTGCTTGCAATCAGCGCATTTGTCTATCGCTACGTTTCACCCGATGCGCATCGCCCGTTGATGCTGGTTTTGCTTGCGTCATTTGCGGGCGCGCTGGGACTGTCCTTTTTATGGAAGGCGGTCAATCAACAATGGGGTGAAAAAGTGGCAATTGCTTCAAGTTGGATTTTCGCGCTCTACCCTGAAAGCATTTTGCTCGGCGGATCGTCCATGCGCGAGCCGTACTTGATGACCTTCAGCGCATTTGCCTTATGGGGATTTGTGAGTTGGGGTCTCGATACGGCGGCGGAGGTCGAGTGGACGAAGTCTGTACCGAGACCCCGCCGCCTGCTCGACCGGCGTTATTCGATTTTATGGTTCGGGCTTGGCATCGCGGGCATGTTGCTGTTCTCGCCGGCGGTGGCGTTGGTGACTTTGATTCTCTTTGCTGGCTGGATGTACTTCACACGTGAGCGCAGTCAACTTTCGTGGTGGGGGGCGCTGGCGATTTCAATCGTTTTCATTGCGGGGTTGTTCTGGCTGGCATCTACGCTGGACAGGCAGGGGAATCTCGGCGGCGGGACTCCGCTGGCGGTGATCAACAATTTTCTGCGCGAAGCCGTCAAAATGGATTTGCATCATCTGGAGCGCGGCTCGGGCTGGGTGCAAAAATTATTCGATGAAATGCCCGCGTGGCTGAGACTGCCCTTTGTTTTGGTCTATGGGATTTTTCAACCGGTCCTGCCCGCGGCGTTTGTGGAGCCGACCACGCTCACCTGGCGGATCATCGCGGTCGCACGCGCCGTGGGCTGGTACTGCTTCCTACCGGCGCTGATTCTCTCTTTTGGAGCAGGAGCAGGCCAACCGTCCGATGTGAAGCGCAGGCTCTTGATCTGGTTGAGTCTCGTGACGTGGTTCTGGATCCTGCTCACATCCCTGCGCGGCGGAGCCGATCAATGGGACAATCCGCGCTATCGAACGATCATGTTTTTGTGGCAGGCCATTCTTGCCGGGCACGTGTGGGTTTGGTGGCGCGAGACTCACAATGCGTGGGCGTTGCGCGTGGTTGCGATGGAAATTGTTTTTGTTTTGGTGTTTGGACAATGGTATGCGAGTCGTTATTTTCATCTCGGCGGACAGTTGAAGTTTGCGCAAATGGTGGCGGTCATTCTCGGCGCATGGGTTTTGATCCTGCTGGGTGGCTGGTGGTGGGATAAAAAAAACGCGCAAGCGACTTAGTGTATAATTCAGCGACTGAATTTTGAGAAGGAGTTTACATGCCCACAGCCCTCATCACAGGCATTACAGGTCAGGATGGTTCCTACCTTGCGGAATTACTTTTGAAGAAGGGGTATCACGTTGTCGGCGTTGCGCGCCGTTCCAGCACGGTGACCTACGAACGCATTCAACATATTTTGGATGACATCACCGTTGTGCAGGGCGATCTGCACGACCAGGGTTCCCTGCTTTCATTGCTCGAAGAATATAAACCGACGGAAGTCTATAACCTTGCGGCGCAGTCTTTTGTGCCGACTTCATGGAATCAGCCCGCGTTGACCGGCGACGTGACTGCGCTGGGCGTGACGCGCCTGCTCGAAGCCATCCGTTTTGTGGACCCGACCATTCGTTTTTATCAGGCGTCTTCGAGCGAGATGTTCGGCAAGGTGTTGGAGGTTCCGCAGCGCGAAAGCACGCCGTTTTATCCGCGCAGTCCGTATGGCGTGGCGAAGATGTACGGCCATTGGATCACGGTCAATTACCGTGAGTCGTTCAACATGTTTGCCACGTCGGGGATTTTGTTCAATCACGAAAGTCCGCGCCGCGGGTTGGAATTTGTGACGCGCAAGATTTCCGATGGCGTGGCGCGGATCAAACTCGGCCTTGCAAAGGAACTGCGCCTCGGCAATCTCGAAGCCCAGCGCGACTGGGGCTTTGCCGGCGATTACGTGGAAGCGATGTGGCTGATGCTCCAGCAGGATCATGCGGACAATTACGTCATCGGCACCGGCGAGACTCATTCCGTGCGCGAATTTTGCGAGATCGCCTTTTCCCATGTCGGCATGGATTACAAGGAGCATGTGGTGCAGGATGAAAAATTCTATCGTCCCGCCGAAGTGGATTTGCTGATCTCCGATCCATCCAAGGCGCGCGCGATCCTGAAATGGGAACCTGAGGTCTCTTTCAAGGAATTGGTCACGATGATGGTGGATTCGGATTTGGAGCGGCTGAAAAAAGGTTAGACTGCTCTCCAGTGTTACCTTAAACCACAAAGGAGACAAAGGGTCACAAAGAAGGAACCCTTTGTGACCCTTTGTGACCCTTTGTGGTAAGTGATTTATCACAATGGGGAAAACTTCTTAATTCATGAAAAACACCCTGCTCTCAAAAAACATGGAATGGCGCTCATGGATGCCGGCCCTGCTGGCGATCCTCGGCGCTATTTTCTATTTAATGCAGGCATGGCGATATGCACACACCACCATCCCCGGGCTGGATGAAGGCTCGTATCTCTTCAAGGGAATTTTGTACCTGCGCGGCGTGTACGAGCCTTTCGAGCCATACGGCCCATTGACAAACAAAGCCCCCTTCGCGTTTTTGATCCCCGGCTTTGCGGAATACATCTTCGGCGCGGGCTTACGCACCGGCCGCTTCTTCATGATCTTCCTCGGCCTGCTCGCCATTTTGGGTACGTGGATCACCGCCCGCCGCTGGGCCGGGGATTGGTTCGCGACAGCGACGGTCTGGGCGTATGCGCTCGCGCCGAAGGTCATCAAGATTTACGCCATCACCGCCTCCGAAGTTGTCATCGCCTGCATGTTGGCGTGGATGTGCGTCTTCATCCTTGCGGAGAAACGTCCGCTGTGGCAGATCATCGCGGGATCGATCCTCGGCGCGCTGGCCGTATTGACTCGTCAAAACATGGTCGTGGTTCTGCCGCTGCTCATTCTGTATGTGTTTTGGCAGCACGGCAAACAAAAGGGCATCGTCTCTTTCGTCACTGCCTCGGCGGTTTTCCTTGCCGTCCATATTTATTACTGGCCGAACATTCTCACCATCTGGGCGCCGTGGCTTCCAGACGGCCTCACGCCATTTTTGAATCCCTTCCGCCTGCCGAAGGATGCCGTGCCGATCTGGGATCCGTCCATTGATTTTTGGAATCGGACGATCTCCTTCTTTCAGGGGATCCGCTACCATTTCATTCCCGCCGCCGGGAGTATTTTTGCGCTGATGATTTTCCGCCTCCCACGTGACTGGAAAACTGCTCCTGCCATTCGAGCGGCATTGTTCCTCGCTTTGACGTATTTCATCCTCTTCGCCATGCATGCCTGGGCGGCGGTGGCGAGTCAATACGAGAGTTACAGTTGCGTTTACTGCTTCACGCCCTACCTGTCGTTTTTCGACCCGCTGGGGATTCTTCTTGCAGTGATCGTGTTCTCGAATCTGGCAAATCGAAATCCGTCCCGTTGGATTCTGCTTCTCGCAACAGCGACCATCCTCACCCTTTCGGCAGGAATCGGGTTTTCATCCTTCGACAACCTCAGCCGCTTCTTCCTCGATCTTCCTGTCCCGCGCATGAGCGGCGGACAATTCCTGCCGGGGACGACCACCTTGCTGGCCTTCGTCACCAACAAGTTCGGCGCGGAATTAATTCTCGTCAAGCGTTCCATTGCTTCGGCGCTTGGTTTGCTTGCCGGGCTTGTGATATTACTAATTGCTTTCATCATCTCACGCCGAACAAAAAATTCATTTGCCTTCACTCTGCTGAATTTGTCTCTTGCACTTGGCCTTGTTCTCTCTCCGCTTCTCAACGTGGGCGGAAGGAATATTGATTGCGAAGGGGATATGCTCACTGCCAATGAACAGGTCGGCGCCTATCTTGCCGACATCATCCCCGCGGATAGTCTGGTATATTGGGACGGCGGACTGTCGTTCACTGCGATGACCTACGTGCCGCAGGCGCGGATTTTCCCGCCGCAGATCAACGACGGCTATTCCTACCGCATCGGCGGCAACGCGGATACGCTGGCCCGCTTCAGTCACTGGAACGATGTGTTGAAAGCTCAATGGAAAACCGAAGCCGACATCTTCATCATTCAGGCCAAACGCTACACACTCTGGAAGGATTTTTTGAACCCGAAAGAGTTCGAAGAATACCCAAAACCGCCTGTGGCCCCCTCCTGCGAGGATGGGTCTGAACTAAGGATATTTCACAGATTGCCATGAATCTTTCGCTTGTGATCCCGGTCTACAACGAGCAGGATAACCTGCCGCTTTTGTTCGAAGCCATCAACAACACAATGACCTCCCTCGACAAATCGTGGGAGGTGATTCTGGTGGACGACGGCAGTCAGGATGACAGCCTGGCTGTTTTGAAAGAGTACGCCAAAAAAGACATTCACCATGTCCGCGTGATTTCCTTCCGCCGCAACTTCGGTCAGACCGCCGCCATCGCCGCCGGGCTCGATTATGCCCAGGGCGAGATCATCGTCCTGCTCGACGCCGACATGCAGAACGATCCCGCCGACATCCCCGTTCTGCTCGCCAAACTCGACGAAGGCTACGACCTCGTCAGCGGCTGGCGCAAGAGCCGCAAAGATAACGCGCTCACACGCAATCTCCCATCCATGATCGCCAACCGAATCATTTCACAGGTCACCGGCGTGCATTTGCACGATTATGGCTGCACGCTCAAAGCCTATCGCCGCGACGTGCTCGAGGGATTCCGTTTGTACGGCGAGATGCACCGCTTCATTCCGGTCTATGCCCACTCTGTCGGCGCGAAGATCGCGGAGATGGCCGTCAACCACCACCCGCGCAAATTTGGCAAGGCCAAATACGGGCTGGAACGAACCGCCAAGGTCATCCTCGATTTGTTCACCGTGAAGTTCCTCATTTCCTATTCGTCCAAGCCCATCTACCTCTTTGGCGGCGCGGGCGGATTCCTCATGGTGGTCAGCGCGTTCATCATGCTTTATTTGTTCATCCGCCGCATTTTCTTCCTCGTTGCCATTGCCACTTCGCCGTTGCTTCAGATGAGCGCGATGTTCTTCATCCTCGGATTTCAATCCATTTTGCTGGGCTTGATCGCGGAACTGCTCGTCCGCACATATCACGAGTCGCAGGATAAGCCTATCTACGTGGTGAGAGAAGTCATCCGTGATGGCGAGGATCGACGCGCGAGGCGATCCCGGTCTTGACTCCTCCGGATACACCTTCCCGGCCTGGCAAC
>JBBIUO010000177.1:7019-8410 GCA_037440205.1 Chloroflexota bacterium | reverse complement strand
ATAATCACGCCTGATACGACTCGCCTTTTTCAAGAACCATTCGCATTTGACGAACTTCTTTGTCGCTGAAGTGCGAAACTGCTGTGCTATCTGGCAGATAATTCGTAATTAGAACTTCCTTGTTGATAATTCGTTCGCTCCCATTTTTCTTTGCTTTCATGCCGGAAGCGGACTGAACCGCAACGACGAAATTTTCCGAATACATTTCACGGACTTGCGGGATGTCATAAGATGACAAAATCCATTTGCATTCGGTATCCTGCAGGCGTTTTGCCAATTCGTGGTGTTCATCCCATCCGCGCATGTTGTGAGCGTAATTGACCCCGTTGTCCGGGTAAGGCGGGTCAATATACATCACGGCATTGGGACGATCATACCGGTCGAGGCAGTCCTGCCATGAAAGATTTTCGATAATCACGGTTTTTAACCTGTCATGAACGGGTGTCAGGCGTTCCTTTAGCGTTTCAAGTGCGCCAATTAAACGATTGCCATGCCCGCCATCCGAAATGCTGGTTTGGAAACGCGGATATCTTAACTCGCCGCCCCAGCCAGCCATGATCAGGTAATAAAAGCGATGAGCGCGTTGAATATCGGTCAGTTTGGTTGGATCAAGTGATGCCAGGCGTTTAAATTCTGCGCGTGAGACCAATTCCCACTCAAAAGAGGCGATCAATTCTTCGGGTTTTTCCTTGACCACGCGGAAGAATGTCACAAGCTCCTGATCAATGTCGTTTAGAACTTCCACATCGCTGGGCGGTTTTCCGAACAGGACCCATGCCGCACCTGAAAAGAGTTCTACATAGCATGTATGTTTTGGTAAAAGTGAAATAATTTGTTTTCGGAGGCGTGATTTTCCGCCAACCCATTTGAACGGGCTGTTAACCATTTCGTGTTTTGTGTTTGAGGCAGTCATATTTTTCCAATGTCTCTAGTAGAGACATTCTATCATAACCCTTTTCATCTGTCAATTATTCCATGCAGCGATTTGGCGAAAAACTACGCGTTTTGAGAACCGGCAGGCGAATGACCCTTAAAGAACTTGCCTTCTCGTTGGGCCTGACCGCGCATGGTTACATCAGTGAAATCGAAGCAGGGAAAAAGAAGCCAACCGCCGAATTTGTTTTGAAGGTTGCGCGTTATTTCAAAGTGACAACAGATCAACTTTTGAAAGATGAACTTGAAGTGGAGGATCAATGAGTGTTCCATTTGTTGACCGCAACCCGACAAAAAAAGAATTTGAATTGTTCCGTTTGATCCTGAGCACCTATCAGGATGGGAGTGGTCAACAATCTTCGAGCGATGGGGGTACCCTTCCGGGCTGGCGTGATTTTGAACGTTCTGTGGCGCTTGCGTTTAATGGAGAAGCACAGGAGAACAAATTCATATTTGAT
>JBBIUO010000177.1:0-6998 GCA_037440205.1 Chloroflexota bacterium | reverse complement strand
GCGGGCAGGAGTCTATTTCTGTGTTTCCTGCAAAATGCGGCGGACATTGAATGATACAAAGCGTACCAACCGCGTGACACTTGAACTTTCAAATTCATCCGGGAAATTTTGGGAACGTTTGGGACGATCCAACATTCATCAAGGGAATTACAAGGAAAGGCCCTTTGAAGTTGCCCGGACCCTGATTGAACAGGAAAATGAATGGCATGAGAGTGTTGGTCTGGAAAACGGCGGCCCGGTTGATCTCTCGAAAAGTTTTTACCCTGCATTATCGTGGAATACCAAAAATGAATATCAGTTATTCAAGTTTTCGCTTTCCCTGCCTGAACCGGGTTTCTTATCCTGGGATTTCCCAGCCAATGACGATGGCAAAACAGGCCGCCGTCTGCGCGGGCGGGACGATGCAGGCACATTGATGGAATGGTATGGAGAGTCAGGCGGGCAGTTAAAGTATTACCCAACTGTTGATTCTGCCTTGTGGAAGTCGCACATTTTTAATCTCGAACCTTTGCCCAAAGGATGGGAAAAGAAGCATGGGATCTTAGCGAAAGCAAAAGACTATTTTCCAAGATTGTGGGAGACGTTGTAATTGGTTTGACAGTCTTCCCCCCTGGACCATTAATAGAACAAATTTTCTGCTATAATCCTCCCACAAGATCGGCGCGGGCTGATCAACTTTATCAATGGAGGCTGAAATGAACTTTGGTTCTATCAATTGGTTGGCTGTTCTTGCTTGCGTTGTGGCCAGTATGATGATTGGCGGCATCTGGTTTGGGCCGAAAACATTTTTCCCAATTTGGTGGAAGGCCGTTGGCAAGACTGAAAATGACGCTCCCGGTGGCGTCAGCATGGCTGTGGTGTGGGGCGGAACCGTCCTCGCATCTTTTGTTCAGGCCGTGTTTATGTCTCTCTTTGTGAATGCCATGGGCAGTATGACCGGAGGCGCAACACTCGGCTCCGGCGCAATGGCTGGATTCCTGCTCTGGCTGGGTTTTGTGGCCCCTTCGAGCCTGACGAACAAATTGTTCGCGAATCGATTGACGGCCTGGGCGCTTGAGGCCGGTAACCACCTCGTTACTTTTTTGGTCGTGGGCGCAATTGTCGGCGCGTGGCGTTAGTTCGTAAACACAGTTCACCATCACTCACCCCGAAATTAATCCTTCGCGGGTGAGTGCGTTTTTAATGCCCCGTTCTGACTTGCTGAATCGTTGACTCGCTGATTCGCTGAATCGTTGCCTCATTCGGTTATACTCGGCGCGTGCAAAATATCATCCGCCCCTACAAAGCAGAAGATTTTGAATCCGTCACACGTCTATGGTTCGATGCCCAACTCAAGGCCATGCCCGAACTTATGAAACGCATGGGATATGAGATCGACGTCGCGCGCGAATATTTCCGCATGGTGATCGTCGCTGAAAATCAAATCTGGGTCTGCGAGCGCGATGGCGTTCCCCTCGGTTTCATCGCCATGCAGGGCACATTCATTGACCGCCTGTACGTTGATCCCGCGCATCACCGCCTGGGAATCGGGCAGGCATTATTGATGAAAGCGCGCGAACTTTCGCCCAAACATTTGTGGCTGTACACACACGTCGCAAACAAAATGGCGCGGGCCTTCTATGAAAAGAACGGCTTCGTCGCTGAAAGATTCGGCATCAGCCCCGCGCCCGAATCCGAACCCGACGTGGAATATCACTGGCATGGGTGAGATAAAATATCAAAATGCGTCCAACCTATCTTGAAGTCAACCTCGCTCAACTGCAACAAAACCTCGAGAACATCCGCGCGAAAGTTGCGCCTGCCAAAGCGCTGGTTGTGCTAAAGGCCAACGCCTACGGTCACGGCGTGGATGGCGTTGCCCCGTTCATCGCGCCCTTTGCAGATTACATCGGCGTGGCAATTGCGGAAGAGGGCGTTCATCTTCGCAAAATGGGAATTGCGACTCCGATCCTCGTCATGGGCGGGACTCTCCCGGAGCAGTTGCCCGATTTTTTTGAATACGACTTAACCCTCGCCGCTTCTTCGCTGGACCTGTTGACTGCTTCTGAACAATTGGCTGAGTCCACCCGCAAGCGACTCAAAGTCCACCTCAAAGTGGATACCGGCATGGAACGAATCGGCGTTCGCGAATACGAAGCCGCGCCGCTGATCGAAACTTCATTGCGTTGCAGTCACCTGGATGTGGAAGGGATTTTCACGCACTTTGCAAATTCCGAAGTCATGTCATTGCGAGGGGCGATAGCCCTGAAGCAATCTCCCAACAATGTTGAGATTGCTTCGGGCGAAGACCAGGAACGCCCTCGCAATGACATGGTTACGCCAACCCTCCAACTCGAGCGCTTTGAAGAAATCCTTTCGATTTACGAAAAGCACAGCGAACCGCATCCGCGAATCCGTCACGCCGCAAATTCGGGAGCGATTTTGTTGCACCCTGAAAGTTATTACGACATGGTGCGTCCCGGCGTGTTGTTTTACGGAATCTATCCCGGCCGCGACGTTGAAAAGACAGTGGATGTGAAGCCAGCGGCAACGTGGAAATCCAAAGTGATTTACAGCAAGGTCACACTGCCGGGGCGGGCTGTCAGTTATGGGTCGTTGTGGCAGGCCGGGGCGGAGTCGGGATCGAGAATCGTCACCATCCCATGCGGCTATGCCGATGGCTATTTCCGCCGCATGACGAATCAGTCGCGGGTGGTCATCCATGGAAAAACGTATCCGCAGGTGGGGCGCATCTGCATGGATCAGTTCATGGTCGACGCGGGTGATGACGATGTGAAGGTGGGGGATGAGGTGATTCTGCTCGGCGGCGGAATCACTGTGGAGGATTTTGCCGATTGGGCTGGCACGAACGAATATGAAGTGATGACCAACATCAGCGCGCGCGTGCCGCGGGTGTTTGTGGGTGCGGTACAATAGCCGCACAAATTTGAAATTGAGGTGTGAATTGAATCGTTTTGTGAAGGATTATCTGGTTTTGCTTGGCGTGGGCGGCGCGGTGATTGCGTTGGATCAGTGGACGAAGTGGCTGGTGCGCGAGAATATCGAGTTTGGTTCGCAATGGCTTCCCGAATGGTTCAGTTGGCTTCATCCGTACGCGCGTATTGTGAACTGGTACAACAGCGGCGCGGCGTTTGGAATGTTCCAGGATGGGAATCTGGTGTTTACCATCCTTGCCTTTATTGTGATCGGCGCGATCATTTATTATTATCCGCGCGTCGAGGCGAATGACTGGACGTTGAAACTGGCGATGGGTCTGCAACTCGGCGGCGCGGCTGGAAACCTGGTGGATCGCTTGCGCGTGGGCAAGGTTACGGATTTTATTTCCGTCGGCACCTTTCCCGTTTTCAATGTGGCGGATTCTTCCATCACCATCGGTGTCATTGTGCTTTTGCTGGGTGTGTGGATCAAGGAACGGGCTGAGAAGATAAAGGCGGAGAAGGCGGCGGCGAGCAGTGAACAGTTGCCAGCAGGCAGTGATCAGTTATCAGTAAACAGTGAACAGTCGTCAGTGAATGGGGAGCCGTTGTCGAATACAACAGGTCATGAGCAATAGAGGGCATTCCTGTGTACCTGTTTACTTGTTTCCCTGTCTACCCTCACCTCCCATGAGCGACCGTGTTGAAAAATTCCGTTATGAAGGAGAAAGGGCGGAGCGCCTCGATAAATTTCTTGTAACCTGCCTGCCTGAATTTTCCCGCGCTCGTTTGCAGGGATTGATCGAGGATGGATTTGTTTCGGTGAATCATACCCGCGCGAAGAAATCGGGGCAGGCTATTGAATCTGGCGCAGAAATCGAGGTGCGGATCCCGCTGCCTGTGCCAAGCGGATTGGTGGGTGAGGATATTCCGCTCGATATTGTTTTTGAAAACGAGGATTTGCTCATCGTCAACAAGCCTGCGGGAATGGTGGTTCATCCCGCGGCGGGGCATGATTCCGGGACGCTGGTCCATGCTGTGCTGGGCTACGATCCCGATATGGAAGGCATCGGCGGTGAGGAACGCCCCGGTCTCGTTCATCGGCTGGATAAGGAAACCTCGGGCTTGATCGTGCTTGCGAAAAATGAACGCGCGCATCACTGGTTGCAGGATCAATTCCGTTTGCGGACGGTGGAGAAGACCTATCTCGCTTTGGTGGATGGCAAACCGCCCACGCCTTCCGGGCGCGTGGAAGCACCCATTGGCCGCGATCCAAGTCACAGAAAGAAAATGGCAATTGTCACGCCGGGGAAGGGACGCGAGGCGGTCAGTGAATACAAAACGCTTGAGTCGTTCAAGAACCATACCCTGCTGGAATTTCATCCACTCACCGGGCGCACGCACCAGATCAGGCTGCATTGTCAGTTTTTGGGGTGTCCGATCGTTGGGGATGAAATTTATGGAAGAAAGAAAGCCTCTGTTGAAATTGAGCGTCATTTCCTGCACGCGTATCGCCTGAAAATCGTTTTGCCGGGGGAATCCGATCCGCGGGTGTTTGAGGCCGGGTTGCCGGAAGAGTTGAAAGGGGTTTTGAAGGTGATCGGGGGAACGAGGGATGAGAAGTGAGGAACGAGGAATGAGGAACGAGAAACGAGAAATGAGGAATGAGAAATGAGTAATTTGGATAAATATGTTCATTTTGAAAATGGAGGCTGAAATGGGTGAAAAAGGATTTGAGGGATTGAAAGCATGGCAAAAGGCTCATGCGCTTATGCTCGATGTTCACAAGAAACTTGTTCCAATTATTTTGAAGAATAACAAGGATGAAAGATTCGACCTTGTTGCCCAAATACGCCGTTCTTCCAAAAGCGTTCCGGCGAATATCGCGGAGGGGCATGGCCGTTATTACTATGGGGATAATGTCCGCTTTTGCTACAATGCGCGCGGTTCGCTGGATGAGACGGCGAATCATCTGAGGGCGGCGATTGACCTCGATTATTGCTCGAAGGATTTATACGAGGACCTCCGCGCCCAGGCGGAGGAAACCCGCAGGATTTTGAGCGGTTACATTGAATGGTTGAAAGAGAAAAGAATTGGCGAAAAAGAGCCCGGCGCCAATCTTTCCGTCCATGAAGAGCGCGTGGAATACGTCGTCAAATCGAATGAGGACTTGTAACTTATTACTCACAACTCATTACTCATTTCTATCAGGAGTTTGTCATGGAATATGTTGATCTGCGTTCCGATACAGTCACCAAGCCAACACCCGAAATGCGCGAGGCGATGGCCGAGGCGGAGGTGGGCGATGATGTTTACATGGATGACCCGACGGTAAACCGTTTGCAGGAAAAAGCGGCGGAGATGCTCGGCAAGGAGGATTCGCTTTTTGTGCCTTCGGGGACAATGGGTAATTTGCTTGCCTTGCTGGTTCACTGTCAGCGCGGGGATGAGGTGATTGTCGGGGACAAATCACACATCTACATGAACGAAGCGGGCGGGATGTCTGCGCTGGGTGGGATTCATCCACGCCCGGTGAAGAATCAAGCCGATGGCACGCTTCTGCTCGATGACATTCTCGCTTCCATCCAGACCGAGGATGTGCACCACACCATTACGCGACTCATCTGCCTTGAGAATACCCAGAACGTTTGCGGCGGCGTTGCGCTTTCGCTTGAATACATGAAGTCTGTGGGGAGGATTGCAAAAGAGAACAACCTGCTTTTTCATGTTGATGGCGCGCGGATTTTCAACGCGGCGACGGTGTTGAATATCCCTGTGAAGGAACTGGTGGAGCCAGCGGATTCGGTGATGTTTTGTTTGAGCAAGGGATTGGCTGCGCCGGTGGGTTCGATGTTGGTCGGTTCGAGGAAATTCATCGCGCGCGCGCGTCACTTGCGGAAGATGCTGGGCGGCGGCATGAGGCAGGTGGGCGTGCTGGCGGCGGCGGGACTCATCTCGCTGGAGAAAATGTCGGCGCGGCTTGGGCAGGATCATGCCCGGGCGAAGAATCTGTTCGAGGGGTTGAAGCAGGTTCAGGGATTAAGACTCGATGCGTTCGGCTCTTCATCCACAAACATGGTTTATTTCGATCTGGATGAGCAGGTCAAACCGACTGTGGATGAGATCATCACCGAAATGAAAAAACGCGGCGTGCTGGTGGATTGGGCGGGGCCGCGTCGTTTCCGCCTGGTGACGCATTATTGGGTGGATGATGCCGGGGTGGAGAAAACGGTAAAGGCATTTGGCGAGGTTTTGGGGTAAATGATTTTTCAGGAAACCGACGCCGGTTCGATTTGATCCCGCCCGCGCTCTTTTGCCATGTAAAGACGGTGATCGGCGAGATCGATCAGTTTTGTTGCTTCATTGATTTCTGCGGGGAAAACCGCGATTCCCATGCTCACTGTCGGGATGGGCATATCGTTATGATCTGATTGAATCTCGATGGAGGACAGGCTTTCGCGGATGCGTTGTGCGATTTGCAAAGCCTGCGTTCCGTTGCTGTTTGGGAGGGAGACGGTGAATTCCTCGCCGCCCCAGCGCCCGACGGCATCGGTGCTTTTGATGTGCAGGCGGATGGTGTCGCACAGGCTGGTGAGAATTTCGTCGCCGATGAGGTGCCCGTAAGTGTCGTTGTATTGCTTGAAGAAATCAATATCGAGCATGATGAGGCTGAGCGGTTGATTTTTTTCGAGGCAATCCTGGGTTTGTTTGTGCAGGTTTTTTAGAAAATATCCGTGATTGTAGACGTGGGTGAGACTATCCAGGTGACTTTGCTCCTCCACAAGGGCATGATGATGGGCGTTATCCAGCGCGAGGATTGCGCGTTGTGCGATGGTGGAGAGCAGTTCCAGGTCGCTTCTATCGAAGGCGTTCGGGTGGTAGGACGCGATAGCCATGATGCCGGTCACGTGGGCGCCGAGCATGGGAACGCCCACCCAGGAAAGCGACGTTTTTTCCTGGCCGACAAGTACGATGTCAACGCCATCCAGTTCGACGCCCTGCCGCAGATCGGGGAGATAGAGTTCCTGCTTGTGGTCAATCACCCATCCAGAGAATGAGCCTTTTTGGGGCAGACGGACATTT
>JBBIUO010000176.1:1394-8465 GCA_037440205.1 Chloroflexota bacterium | reverse complement strand
AGTGTCCAGTTTGAACATGAAGAAGAGTCTTTGAAGTTTCATGCCCTCCCTCTCCCTCAAACCCGCCTCCGAATTTCCCATCCCCCAACTCGCCGACCTGCTCACGCGCGGCTTCGAGGGATATTTGATCCCTTTCGAAATCGAAACACCTGTGCTGTTGAGGATGATGCGCCGCGATGGCATGGACCTGACCGAAAGCCGTGTGTTTGTCAAAGACGATGAACCTGTTGGCGTGGCGTTGATCGCGCGGCGCGGATGGACGAGTCGACTCGCGGCGATGGGCATCATAACAAATTCGAGGAGCGAAGGCGTTGGCACATGGGCGATGCAAAAACTTATCGAAGAAGCAAAATCGCGCGGCGATAAAGAAATGATTCTCGAAGTCATCGAGCAAAATACGACAGGTGTGAAGTTATATCAAAAGGTCGGATTCAAAATCGTGCGAAGACTCCTCGGATACAAACTCGAAAACCCGCAAGTTGAATCTTCCACTGCTCAAGGCGGCGTCCCCGCCGCCGGGGACGGCATTGGCGAATTAACCGAAATCAACATCCGCGAAATTGCCCGTCTCGTCACCTATCACGGCCTCAAAGATTTGCCCTGGCAACTTTCCGGTACGAACATCATGCAGCACACGCCGCCCTCGCGCGCCTTTCGCCTGAACGATGCCTATTGTCTCATCAGCAATCCCGATGCGGAGCACGTGACCATTTCGTCGGTGCTGGTCAAGACCCGTTCACGGGGAGCAGGCCTCAGCGGAGTCCTGATGCGGGCGCTGTTCTCGCGCTTCCCAAATAAAACGTGGCACGTCCCCGCCATTTATCCCGAAGAAATTTGCGGCGTCTTCGAGCAGGTTGGAATGAAACGCGAAGACATTTCGCAGTGGCAAATGTCGCTGGCGTTGTAAGACGAAGTGCCCATTATGGGTATAAAATAAGGGCATGAAACTCGCCGCCCTTGTTCCCATGCGTCATCACAGCCAGCGCGTGCCTGGCAAAAATTATCGCCCGCTCGCGGGCAAACCCCTTTTTCATCACATCATCGAGACGCTGCTCGCCGTGCCCGAAATCGAAACGGTGATGGTGGATACCGACTCCGAGCCGGTGATGGATGGAGTGCGCCGCTTCTTTCCGACCGTGAAACTGATTCAGCGACCCGAACATCTTCGCCCCGACGACATTCCCATGAACGACATTCTCCTGCATGACACCGCGCAGGTGCAGGCCGATTTTTATTTGCAAACCCATTCCACGAATCCGTTGTTGAAGGCTGAAACTGTCTCACGCGCGATCCAATCTCTAATTACCAATTACCCCAAACATGATTCGCTTTTTTCAGTGACCCGCTTGCAAACCCGTTTGTATTTCCAGGACGGACGCGCCATCAACCACAATCCGCTGGAGTTGATTCAGACTCAGGATTTGCCGCCGGTGTACGAAGAAAATTCCTGCCTGTATCTTTTCACGCGCGAAAACCTGGAACGCAAACATCACCGCATTGGCGATTCTCCGCTGATGTTCGAGATTCCCGCCGACGAAGCCTGGGACATTGACGAAGAACTCGATTTCGAGATCGCCGATTTTTTGATGAGGAAGAGAATGTAATGTCATTGCGGGAGGGTGCGCGAAGCATCCCGACGAAGCAATCTCCTCATTGACTATAAGGTTGCTTCGGGCGGCTTGGTCTCGGTACACCCTGCGGGCTACTCGACCATCGCCGCCCTCGCAACGACATGGAAACACCATGCAAACCAAAAACGAACAATCCAATTCCTTCTGGCTGGGCGCGTTGATCATCTTCGCCGTCTCCGCCATTGCGTATCTGCCGCTGGCGTATCAATTCGGCTACCTCAACGATGACTGGTATCTGATGTACGACATGTGGGTGAAAGACCCTGGTTTCTTCCACATCATTTTCAGCGGGGATCGGCCCGGACGCGCGCTGGCCATGATTCCGTTGTTTTCGCTGTTTGGCTTCGAGCCGTTTTATTATCACCTCAGCGCCTATCTCTTTCGCTTTCTCGGCGGCCTGTGCCTGTATTGGACGTTTCAAATGCTCTGGCCGAAAAAGCGATTTGCGCCGCTGGCCGCCGCGCTTTTGTTTACGGTCTACCCGGGCTTCCTCTCGCAGACCAATGCCATTGACTATCAATCGCATATTCTGGGATTATTTCTTGCGGCGCTTTCGGTGGCGTTGACGGTCAAATCGCTGTTGACAGTGGAACGCACGCCGCGTATTTTGTTTGCGGTTGGTTCCATTTTGGCGGGGTGGGGGTATTTGAGTCAGATGGAATATTTCATCGGCATGGAGGCGTTTCGCTTCGGCTGTATTTTCATTTTGATGTGGCGCACGCAGGGCGCATCCCGTTTGCAGAAGGCGGGGAATTGGGTTATTGCCAGCCTGCCGTTTTTGCTGGTGGCGGTCGGATTTTTGATCTGGCGGTTGTTCTTCTTTGAATCCGAGCGCAAGGCGACGGATATCGGTCTGCAAATTTCGCAATTGACCTCCTCGCCGCTGACGTTGTTGTGGTGGCTGAATTATCTCGCGCAGGACATGGTCAGTGTGACGCTGGTGGCGTGGGGATTGCCCGTGTACGTGCTGGCGTTCCCGATGCGGTTGCGCGACATGATGTCTGCTTTGGGGTGGGCGGGATTCGCGGTTACACTGTCGGTGCTGGGAATGAATCGGGTGGGGAAAATTGATTCGGAGGCAGAAGCAGGCTCAAGGTTAAATGGCGAAGCGCTGTCCTTGAGTCTGATCAGCATCGTGGGCGGACTCCTGCCTGTGATTCTGGTCAATCGCCATGTGACCCTTCCCGATTATTCGCGTTACACGTTGATCGCATCGGTGGGGGCGGCTTTGCTGCTGGCGACAGTCATCGAAAAAATTTCCGCGCGGGTTGCCCTGCTTTCGTTTTTTGTGGCGATTGCTGTGCTGACTCATTACGGCAACGCGGTGCGCGCTGTGGATGAAACGCAGGCGACGCGTAATTTTTGGTGGCAGGTTTCGTGGCGCGCGCCGCAGATTCAGCAGGGCGCGACGTTGATCGCTTCGTATCCGGGCAGTCCGTTGAGCGAGGATTATTTTGTGTGGGGCCCCGCGAATTTGATTTACTACCCCGAAAAGCAAAGCGCGAATCCGATTGAGATAAAATTGCCTGCCGCGGTGCTAACCGATGACGTGGTGTTGGAGATTGCCACGAACGGTGGCGTGGAGACTCCGTTGCGGCGCGGGAATTATCTGGAGCGCGATTTTGGCAACGTGCTGGTGATGATTCAATCGCGGGCAAATGGTTGTGTGCGAATCATCAACGGCAATGTGCCTGAGCTGTCGCCGCTGGATCAACATCGGTTGTTGTTGATCGCGCCGTTCTCGCGGTTGGAAAATGTGCAGACCGAAGGCGAATTCAAAACTCCGCCCGCGGTTGTGTTTGGCGAAGAACCCGAACATGGCTGGTGCTATTTTTATCAGAAGGCCGATCTTGCCCGTCAGCGCGGTGAATGGGAAAAGATTCCTGTTTTGTTGAAAGAGGCGCTGGATGCCGGTCACTACCCCGAAGACGCCCTGGAGTGGATGCCTTTCCTGCAAGCCTCCGCCGTGCTTGGCGATGTGGAGCAGGTGCGCAGTACGGCGAAACTGGTCACGCTTGATAAATTCCTGCGTTTGCAGGTGTGTGGGATCATGACGGATTTCATGGAAAAAGAAACGCTGAATGATGAAGTGAAATCTGTGATCGAACATAATATTTGCAAGTGAGAATCAAAAAATAACCACAAAGGAGACAAAGGGCACAAAGGGTTTTCCTTTGTGTCCCTTTGTGACACTTCGTGGTAAAAAAACGAGGTTTCTTTATCAATGAAAAAGTTCTTTAGCCGTTTTTTCAACGCGCCATGGTATCCGATTGCCATCAGCGCGTATCCTGTGCTGGCTTTGCTCTCCGCGAATTCAGGACAGGTTCAACCCAGTGCGGGAATCAGGCCGTTGCTGATTTCGATTGTGTTCGGCGCTTTGTTGTTTTTCATCGCCTGGGCGATTTTCAGGCAGGTGCATCGCGCCGCTTTTTTAACCACATTGCTGTTGGCATTGTTCTTCACGTATGGTCATGCCTACATCGCCATTGACGAAAAATGGCCCGAGGCGGGTTATACAAAATGGCTTGCAATCGGCTGGGCTGTTCTTTTTGTTGGTATGGTCTTCTGGGCTACCCGCCCGAGGTTGAACTTTGTCTCTTCGGCGGCCACGTTGAACACAGTTGCGCTTGCGCTGGTGGTGATGGTTGTTGCTCAACTTGATTTGTGGGGCGGTGGCGGCAAAGTGCATCGCGTGGCGTTGAAGAATGCTCCCATTCAGGAGGATTTGACTTTGCCCGAAAATCCGCCCGATGTGTATTTCTTTTTGCTCGATTCATACGGACGATCCGATTTGCTGTACGCGGCGTATGGATTCGACAACAGTCATTTCGAAAGCCAGTTGCAGGAGCGCGGTTTCTACGTGGCTTCGTGCAGTATGAGCAATTACGTTCGCACGGAAATTTCGCTCGGCTCCTCGCTCAACATGTCGTATTTGCAGGGGTTGGACGATGCCTTCGTCCCTGAAAGCACGGCGCGGCGCGTGTTGTGGGATTCGCTCAAACACAGCGCTGTCCGTTATAACTTTGAAACGCTCGGCTATGAAACGGTCAATTTCGCCTCTGGTTTTGCATGGCTGGAGATCAACGACATGGATCATTTCATGAGTCCACCGCCGGTCTCTTCCGGGATGACTGAGTTCGAAGGTCTCTTTTTGCGAACCACGCTCGGGCGATACGCACAGGATTTGGGCTGGGTGGACCCCGATTATTTGATGGGCGTGGAATTTCGAGACCGCTTCAACAACATCTTCGACAGCATGGATGAAATCTCGAACATGCCCCAGCCGACCTTTGCGTACGCACACCTGATCTCGCCGCATCCGCCGTTTGTGTTCGACCCCGACGGCAACCCAACCTATCCGCCCGATTTTTGGAACGACCAGCGCATGTATCCCGCGGACTTGTATGAAAAAGGCTACGTGAATCAACTGCAATATCTCAACAAGAAAATGATCGAGGCGATTGACACCATCCTCGCAAATTCAAAAACGCCGCCGATCATCATCATTCAAAGCGATCACGGTCCCTGGCTTCAGCCCAAGGAAAAGCGAATGCGCAACTTCACCGCCATTCTCATGCCCGGTCACAACGATGTGCTGTATCCCAGCATCACGCCGGTCAATATCTTCCGCCTGGTCTTCGATTCCTACTTCGGCGGGAAATATGATATTCTCGAAGACGTCAGTTATTTTTCGCCTGTGCCGAAGTTGTACGAGTTCAGCGAAATAAAAAATCCATGCTCCATGACCCTGGAAACAAAATGAAAAAAACAGTTCTTCTTACCGCTCCCTACATGCTTCCATTTCTCGAACGCTTCAAACCTGTGTTTGCGAAATACGATCTCGATTTGATCGTGCCAGACGTCGAAGAAAGAATGGAAGAGGCCGACCTGCTCCAATATGCCGGTCAATTCGATGGCGCGGTTTGTGGGGATGACCGTTATACAGCGCGCGTGATCGAAGCATGTTCCCCGCGCCTGAAGGTGATCTCCAAATGGGGGACGGGGGTCGATTCAATCGACGCCGAAGCCTGCTCCCGTTTCGATGTCATTCTCTTCCGAACGCCGAATGCCTTCACCACTCCCGTTGCGGATACTGTCCTCGGTTACATGCTCGCCTTCGCAAGAAGGGGGCCGTGGATGGATGCCGCCATGAAGCGTGGCGAGTGGGAAAAAATCCCCGGCAGGGCGTTGAGCGAATGCACGCTCGGCGTGATTGGCGTTGGCAACATCGGCAAGGCCGTCACTCGCCGCGCCAAAGCCTTCGGCATGAAAGTCCTCGGCACCGACATTGTGGACATTGACCATGTCTTCATCAGCGAATCTGGAATCGAAATGACAAATCTCGAAACTCTATTATCGAGTTCCGATTTTGTTTCCGTCAATTGCGATTTGAATCCCACCTCGCATCATCTCATCAACGCAAAGACGCTTGGACAGATGAAGTCCACTGCGGTTCTCATCAACACCGCGCGAGGCTCCATCGTGGAGGAAACTGCCCTTGTCGCCGCGCTCCGTTCAGGTCAAATTGGAGGCGCGGCGCTGGATGTCTTCGAGTTCGAGCCGCTTCCAAAGGATAGTCCGCTGTTGACGATGGATAATGTCATGCTCGCGCCGCACAATTCCAATTCCAGCCCCACCGCGTGGGAGCGCATTCATTGGAACACGATCAAAAATCTGGTCACGGGGCTGGGACTCGAATACAAGGGCTGAGTTTGGCATGTCCAAAATTCGTTCTGCGCTTCCGGTTCTGCTTTGTCTCTTGCTGGCCGCGTTGATTCTCGATCTGGGAAATCCGCTTTTCGACAGACCCGCAAGAGACAGCGGATTTTTTCTCTATGCGGGTAGCCAGATATTGGATGGCAGGATTCCTTACATTGATTTTTGGGATTCAAAAGGCCCGGCGATTTTTTACGTCAATGCGCTGGGGTTGTGGCTTGGAAGAGATTCGCGCTGGGGCGTGTGGGGATTGGAGTTCGTTTTCGTTTTTGCATGGCTTTTCATTTTGTATAAAATCACCTTGAAAAAATGGGGAAATGGCGCGGCCATTTTCGGGATCATCCTCGCAGCGATTGGTTTGCGAATTGTGCTCGGCTACGGAAACTACACCGAGGAATACGCCCTGCTGTTCAATGCGCTGGCGTTGTACCTCTTTTTTGTCATGAGTCACCCTAGGAATGTCACCCTGAGCGATAGCGAAGGGTCTCTACGCCACGAAACCGAGACTCTTCGGTCGCAAAAAGCGCTCCCTCAGAGTGACAAGACTATTTCGGATGAGAACAAAGGCTGGAAATATTTCTGGATCGGTTTTCTTTTTGGGATCAGTTTTTCCTTCCGCGCAAATAATGTTGGCGGGTTGTTTGCGGTGTTGATTGCAATTGCGCTTGCGGGTCTTATTCGTTCTCTTGCAAAATCCCCAAACCCTAACCACGGAGACACTGGG
>JBBIUO010000176.1:0-1381 GCA_037440205.1 Chloroflexota bacterium | reverse complement strand
CTTTTTCCTCGGTGACTCCGTGTCTCTGTGGTTCAAAAGGTTTTGCGCACAACTTTTGCTCGTTCTCGCTGGTTTCGCCGTTCCGCTTTTGCTGTGGACCTTGTACTTCCAATTCCTCGGCGCGGCGCGGGACATGATCTTTGCTTCGATCGTTTTCAATTTTTCCTATGCTTCTGCCAAAAGCAGAGAGTTGCTGGATGTTTTCGGCGGATTCGGGAAATATGGCATATCGTGGGTGGGATGGGTGGCGGCTTTCGGGTACCTCGTTTGTGCCTACGGCGTGGTACGGAAGGCTATTCAACGTAACCCAATCTCGTCGTTGGATTTATTTCTGCTTGCGTGGTTCCCGATTGAAATTTTGTTGAGCAATCTTTCAGGCAGAAATTTTTCGCATTATTACATCAGTTGGGCGCTGGCGGTGGCGGTATATGGAGCGGCTGTCTGGGGTGTGGAATGGCTCACGGGGAAAGCGAGTGCATTTGCAATGCCCGACGCTAGAGAGCGTCTCTTACGCTTCAACGCGACGCGTAGCGGACGTTCTCCCCTGGCAACGCCCGCCAGGGCAGTTGTAACGTCCGCACTTTGTATACAAATGAGCCGTGTGGAATTTTTGCACAGGAGAAATTTGGTTTGGGGCGCGGTGTTCGTGCTGGCCTTGTTTCTGCTTGCTGCCATTCCTTCGTCTGCAAAGCGATATGGCGAGACAATTTCCAGATTGATTTCGGGTCAAACCATTGAGTATGCTGATCCGCTTGCGGAATACATTCGTCAAAACACGCGGCAGGACGAACTTGTCTTAACGTGGTATCCTGAGACGACCCTGAATTTTCTTGCCGGGAGAACGTCGCCGGTGAAGTATGTGTATTATCCGCTGTTCCTCGAAGGGACGCTCCCTGCCGGGGCGGAGGAAAATTACCTCGAAGGCCTGACCAGCCGTCGGCCCGGCATGATCGTGGACTGTTCGCGGGCGGTGGATGCGATCCCGTCGCTGAATCCTGCCGCGCGGGAGGATCAATTCTCCAGACCGGGAATCAAAAAGAAGATGTACATCCAGCCCGGCATGGAAGAGATTTTTTCGTTCGTGGCTGAAAACTATCATTTGGAAACTTCAGTGGAAGGCTGTTACATCTTTCGTTTGAATTCGGAATAAAAAATGACCACAACAAAATTTGTTCTCATCACCGGTGCGGCGGGCGGAATTGGCCGCGCGACTGTCAATCTGTTTTCTGAAAAAGGCTGGTACGTCATCGGCGTGGACCGGCAGGAGTTTGGCGACGGCTTTCCGCTCAATGGCCTGTTCGTTCAATCGGATATTGCCCGCCCGGAAGACATGCAGGCCATTTTCGAGAAGGCGAGTTCGGTGACGGATTCGCTCGATGCG
>JBBIUO010000175.1:0-8466 GCA_037440205.1 Chloroflexota bacterium | reverse complement strand
ACAACGATAAACAAAACTGGCTCGAACGCCCCATCCACCCCGCAATGCCGAAACTGACGAACGAGATCGTGATCTTCGCGGCGATCATCCTGCTTGCAGTCATCACACGTTTTTATGATCTCGGAGCGCGCGTGATGAGTCACGACGAAAGCCTGCACACGTATTTCTCGTGGCTTCTCTATCGCGGCCAGGGCTACGAACACTCACCGATGATGCACGGGCCATTCCAATTTCACATCGTTGCGCTCACCTATTTCCTGTTTGGCGCAAGCGACTTCACGTCGCGCGTCCCCGCCGCGGTGTTTGGCATCGCCACCGTGGCGATGACCTGGTACTGGCGGCGTTATCTCGGCAAATGGGGCGCGTTGATCGCGGGTCTGTTGATGGTCATTTCACCCTACATGCTTTACTACAGCCGTTATGTCCGCAACGAATCGTATGTGGGTTTCTCCGGCGTCCTCATGCTTTACGTCATGCTCCGTCATTTTGAAACCGGCGATAAAAAATACCTGTTTCTCATGGCGGGCGCGCTGGCCCTGCACTTCACAGCAAAGGAAACGGCTTTTATTTACACCGCACAGGCGCTCATTTACCTGGCGATCTATTTCATCGTGCAAGTGACGCGCCGTCCGTGGGCCGATGCGGAAAGAGATTATCGCTCCTTCGTCGTTGCGCTCGGCGTCACGATCCTGCTTGCGGGCGCCGCCGCGATCTATGGACTCTACACACGCGAGACGGCCACCATCTCTGGAACCGAGACCGTCATGCCAAGCGACCCCTCCGCGACGGCCTCGCCTCTCACTCCGCCCGAAGCTGGTTCTGTTTCCCCGGTAATGATTCTCGCCGGAGCCGCTCTGCTGGCAATTGTGGCGGCTTCCATATTTCTGATCCGGGGCTACACCTGGGAACGTGTCCGCAACGAACGCTCCTTCGACATGCTCATGGTCGCAGGGACCATCGTCCTGCCCAGTCTTTCCGCATTTGCGATCAAGGCGCTGGAACGATGGTTGCATGTCAGCATCCCGACCAGCGCGTCTGAAGTCCAGGCATTGGCCGGCGACGTGAAATCAATCATCACCATCGGCGCGATTCTGGTCGTCATGTTCATCATCTCCGCCGTTATCGGACTGCTTTGGAACAGGGAAAAATGGTGGAAGGTCGCATTGATCTTCTGGGTTCCTTTTACCATTTTATACACCACCGTCTTTACCAACAGCGACGGATTTTTTACAGGCACAATCGGCTCCCTCGGCTACTGGATCGTGCAACAGGGAGTCCAGCGCGGAAGCCAGCCCTGGTACTACTATCTGCTCGTGCAAATCCCCGTTTATGAGTTCCTGCCTGCAATCGGCTTTCTGCTTGCGCTTTACCTTGGGTTTCGGCGCAGGATTTTGCCGAACATTTCAGAGGATGTTGTGGATGACAATGAAGAGGTCATGGAACTGCTGAAGGCGGAGGAAGCGGCCATCACAACGGAGGAAAGAAACTTCCCGAACACATTCAGCCTGCTCGTCTGGTGGAGCATCATCAGCGTGGCCTCCCTCTCGTATGCGGGCGAGAGAATGCCGTGGCTCACCTATCACATGGCATGGCCAATGATCCTCATCACCGGCTGGGCGTTGGGCCACGTCATTGATACGACGGACTGGGTAAAGTTGAAGGAACAACGCATTCCCATGACGCTTGCCGCGCTGACGGTCTTCATCGTCAGCATCATGGGCATGATCCTTGCGCTGAATGGCTCCACTCCCCCATTCCAGGGAAAGGAACTGGAGCAATTACAGGCGACCAGCGCCTTCCTCCTTCCAACCGTGACCGCCCTCCTCAGCGCTGCCGGCGCAAGTTATTTCCTCAAAGGATGGAACTTCAGCGAAGTCAGGCATGTGTTCATCTTGGTCTTCTTTGCCTTTCTGGCCGTGCTGACCGGGCGCGCCGCATTCCGCGCATCCTACATTAACTACGATCAGGCAACGGAATATCTCGTCTACGCTCACGGGGCGACCGGCATCAAAGAGATCATGAAGCAGGCGGAAGAGATTTCAAAACGCACTACAGGCGGAATGAGCGTCGCCATCTCCTATGACGCCAGCGCGCCCAACACCGGTGTTTCCTGGCCGTTTGTCTGGTATCTGCGCGACTATACCAACCAGCGTTCATTCGATCAGCCAACGCGTGCATTGCGCGACTCGGTCGTCGTCATCGTGGACGAGAAGAATTTCGATAAGATCGAAGCCGCCCTCGGGCCGGGCTATTACCGCGTGGATTACATCCGCATGTGGTGGCCGATGCAGGATTATTTCAACCTCGTCGAGGATCGTGACCCAACCCAGCCTTTCCCGGAGGATTACGCCTGCAAGGGCTGGCTGAGTTTCCTCAAATTACGAAAGTCGAAAGATTACACAAGATTTTGCGAAGGATTTACCGACCCGAAAATCCGCGCCGGGTTAATTCAAATCTGGCTCAACCGCGACTACACTCAATACGCCGAAGCCAAAGGCCGCACAGATCTGACGCTCGCAACCTGGGAACCTTCCGCAAAGATGCGCCTCTACATCCGCCAGGATGTCGCTTCGCAGATATGGAATTATGGTCTTGCCCCATCTTCTGCGGCCAGCGCGGAGGATCCGACCGAGGGCAAATACATTATGCTCGCGGCAGATCGAATTTTGGATGCGTCGAAAGCCGGTCAGGTTCCGTTGAATGCGCCGCGCTCGCTCGCCTTCGCCGGCGATGGGTCAATGTACGTTGCCGATTCGCGCAACCATCGCGTCATCCATTTTGACGCGCAGGGAAATGTGTTGCAGGAATGGGGTACTTTTGCCGATGGCGTTTCCATCAAAATCGGGCCGGGGACATTCAACGAACCGTGGGGAATCGCGGTTGGCCCGGACGGATCGGTCTACGTAACCGACACTTGGAATCACCGCATCGAGAAATTCAGCGCCGACGGGAAGTTCGTCACAGCCTGGGGAACGTTTGGACAGGGCGATACACCCGAATCATTCTACGGCCCGCGCGGGCTGGCGGTGGATGCCAAGGGGAGAGTCTATGTAACGGATACCGGGAACAAGCGCGTGGTCGTGTTTGATGCGGACGGTAATTACGTCACCGAATTTGGTTCCGCAGGATTGGATGCGGGTCAGTTCGATGAGCCGGTCGGCATCGCCATTGACAAAAATGGAACGGTCTACGTCGCCGATACGTGGAATCAGCGCATTCAAACCTTCACCCCCGTGGAAGTGGAAGGCAACCTGACATACCTGCCCGTCAAACAATGGGATGTGTACGGCTGGTTTGGTCAGTCGGTGGAAAACAAGCCATACATCGCCGTCAACGACGACCTGCACGTGTTCATCACCGATCCCGATGGATACCGCGTGATGGAATTCGACCCGAACGGCGAACTCATTCGCACCTGGGGCGACTACGGTGATTCGATTGGCAGTTTCGGCCTTGCTTCGGGCATTGCAATGGACGGTGAAGGTCACATCTGGGTGACCGACAGCGTCAACAACCGTGTGATGATGTTTACCCTGCCATAACAATTTAAAGCGTCAGCAAAAAGGCGCGAAGCCCGCACGAAAAGAATCGTTGCGGCTTCGCGTCTTCGATTCCCTGCGGAGTGATAGTCCTGCTCATCAATCTTTGTGACTTCCGCGCCAGCATCAATGGATATTTTCATAAAAACTTGCATGGATTTTTTTATGGGGTATAATCCGCCGTGCTTAAATCAAAATACCCCTCCGAGGGAGAATAATGAAACTCCACGAATATCAATCAAAAACAATTTTTTCCAAATATGGCATCCCCATTCCAAAGGGAAGGGTTGCGGCTACCGCTCAGGAAGCAAGACAGATCGCAGAAGAGTTGGGTGGCCGCGTTGTCATTAAATCGCAGGTGCTGGTGGGCGGACGCGGCAAAGCGGGCGGCGTAAAACTCGCCAAAGATCCCGCCGAAGCGGAACAACTCGCCACGCAGATTTTGGGCATGGAGATCAAAGGCCTGCCCGTCCGCAAAGTGCTTGTGGATGAAGCCTCTGCGATAGATCAGGAAATCTACTTCGCCATCACCGATGATCGCGCCGCAAAGAAACCGGTCATCATCGCCTCCGCCGCCGGCGGCGTGGATATCGAAGAAGTGGCTGCAAAGACTCCCGAAAAGATCGTCAAGGTTCACATTGACCCGCTGCTTGGTCTGCGTGAATACCAGGCACGTGACGTGGCCGTGGCCATGGACCTGCCGCGCGAGCAATGGAAGGATTTTGTCAAGATTGCCATGGGTTTGTGGGAAGTATACAAAAACTCGGACGCATCCCTTGCGGAGATCAATCCGCTCGTCATCACAAAAGATAAAAAGTTGATCGCGCTCGACGGCAAGATGATGATTGACGATAACGCGCTCTTCCGCCAGCCCAACCTGAGCGAACTGCGCGACACCGACGAAGATGCGCCCTCCGAAATCGAAGCCCGCAAATACGGACTCTCCTTCATTAAACTGGATGGCAACATCGGCTGTATGGTCAATGGAGCCGGTCTCGCCATGACCAGCATGGATGTGATCAAACTCTTCGGAGGCGAACCAGCCAACTTTTTAGATGTGGGAGGCGGAGCAGGGTCAGAGAAGGTGGCCGCCGCAATGCGCATCATCCTCACCGACCCGAACGTCAAGGCAGTCCTGTTCAACATCTTCGGCGGCATCACCCGCTGCGACGAGGTTGCCCGAGGCATCCTCGCCGCAATGGACGAAGTCAAGCCGAAGGTCCCGATGGTCGTGCGCCTCGTCGGCACAAACGCCGAAGAAGGCCGCAGACTGCTCGAGAGCGCGAAGATGATCACGGCAGAGACATTGGCCGATGCGGCAAAGAAGGCCGTTGCCGCGGCACAAGGAAAGTAAACCCGCGTAGGGATGGGGCCTGCCCCTATCCAAAAGGCGACCCGCCCCTGCGCGTTACGGAGAAATATTCATGAGCATTTTAGTAGACAAAAACACACGCCTGCTTGTTCAAGGGATTACCGGTAACGAAGGCTTATTTCACACAACCCAAATGGTCGCCTACGGCACGAATGTCGTCGGAGGCGTCACCCCCGGCAAAGGCGGCGAATGGGTGCTGGATGGAAAACTCCCCGTGTTCGATTCTGTCAAAACCGCAAAAGACGCAACCGACGCAAACGCCGCCATCATCTTTGTCCCTGCCCGCTTCGCCCCCGACGCGATGTTCGAAGCCGCAGACGCAGGCATCCCCCTCATCGTCTGCATCACCGAAGGCGTCGCCGTGCAGGACATGATGCGCGTCCGCAATTATCTCGACCAAAAGAAGGTGCGGCTTATCGGGCCAAACTGTCCGGGCTTGCTGACCCCCGGTGAAGCCAAAGTGGGAATCATCCCCGGCGATATCGCCATCCCCGGAAACGTTGGCGTGGTCTCCCGCTCCGGTACGCTCACCTACGAAGTGCTGTACGCCATGAAAAATCTTGGCATGGGCGCGACCACCTGCGTCGGCATCGGCGGTGATCCAATTAACGGCACCAACTTCCTCGACGTGCTGGAAATGTTCGAGCACGATCCCAGGACAGAAAAGGTTATCATGATTGGCGAGATTGGCGGAAGCGAAGAGGAAAAAGCCGCCGATTACATCGCAAAGAAAATGACCAAACCCGTCGCGGCCTTCATCGCCGGTCAAACCGCCCCTCCCGGCAAACGCATGGGCCATGCAGGCGCGATCATCGAAGGCGGAGCAGGAACAGCCGCCGACAAGATCAAGGCCCTCGAAGCCGCCGGCGTAAAGGTAGCCAAACACCCCGAAGAAATTCCAACCCTGTTGCAGTAAATACAACATGTCATTGCGAGAAGCCTGCAAGGCGACGAAGCAATCCCCCAATAACCACCAAAAACAATAGAGCCGCCCGATTTTCAATCGTCAGGCGGCTCTAAGGTTATAATCGTCTTTACAATTTCAGCGGCAATTATTTGTCGCCGCGATGCGCATCAATGTACGCAACAGCCTCGCCGATGGTCGTGATCTTCTGGGCATCTTCATCGGAAATCTCGGTGCCGAACTTATCCTCAAAAGCCATGATCAACTCAACCAGGTCGAGCGAATCGGCTTCGAGTTCCTCGCGGAAACGGGCTTCGGGTGTGATCTTCGACTCATCCGCGCCGAGCAAATCCTTCACGATATCTTTGAGTTCATTAAATGTGTCAGTCATGACAACCTCCTGTTCAAATTTGGCTGGCCTATTGTAATCGGTTCAAAAACCGTGTCAAGCCAGTGGTTCATCATCACAGGAAACACCCCCTTATGACAAAAGTTGCGCCCATTGACCAGCGAAAAGCCGACCACATTAAAATAAATTTAGAGCAGGATGTCCGCTCCGCGTTGACGACCGGACTCGAAAAGTATCGATTCGTTCACGAGGCATTGCCCGAATTGGATTTGAACCGCATCAATACGACCCTCAGCCTGTTCGGCAAAAAATTAAATTCGCCCACCCTTGTCAGCTCCATGACCGGCGGGACAGAGGAAGCCGGCGAAATCAACCAGCGACTCGCCGAAGCCGCGCAGGAATGCCGCGTGGCAATGGGAGTCGGCAGTCAACGCGCCGCGCTCGAACACCCCGAACAGACTTCCACCTTCTCCATCACTCGCAAAGTCGCGCCTGATATTTTATTGTTCGCCAACCTCGGAGCCGTGCAACTCAACTACGGCTACGGCATTGACCATTGCCGCCGCGCCGTGGACATGATCGAAGCAGACGCGCTCATCCTTCATTTGAATCCACTGCAAGAGGCTGTGCAAGATGCAGGCGATGTGAACTTTGAAGGTCTCGCAAAGAAGATCGAAGAAGTCTGCAAAAAGATTGAGGTTCCAGTCATTGCAAAAGAAGTCGGCTGGGGTATCTCGGAGAAAACAGCCAAACTGCTGGCCGATTGCGGAGTCACCGCCATTGACGTGGCAGGCGCAGGCGGCACTTCATGGTCCCAGGTCGAGATGCACCGCGCCCCCGACGAATTCACTCGTCAACTCGCCGCCACCTTCGTCGGCTGGGGAATTCCCACTGCCGAATCAATTGTCGGCGTAAAACGAGCCGTGCCTGAAATGACAGTCTTTGCCAGCGGCGGAATCAAAGACGGACTCGACATCGCCAAATGCATCGCCCTCGGCGCAACCCTCGGCGGCATGGCAGGTCAATTTCTCAAAGCCGCGGCAGTTTCAACAGAGAAGGCGGTTGAGATGATGAAATTGGTGAAGAGGCAGATCGAGGTCACGATGTTTGCGGCGGGGGCTGGTACATTGGAAGGGCTGAAGGTTGGAAAGTTGAAGGAAGTCGTATAAAATAAAGAAACAATAAGCGGGGATGTTCCTCGCAGAGAAAAAGTGCCAACTACATGGCTGACAAACGGAAGTCCGATCCTTCTACAAACAAAAACATCTCCATCAACGGAGATGTGAGGGATAGCACTGTCATTGCAGGGGATCACAACACTGTCAACCAAACCTTCATCCAAAAATTCTTCAACATCTTCAAAAGTGACGCGGAGACTCTCGAACAGCGCAACCGCCGCATCCTGGAAACAAAAAGACCTGACAGGTTTCCACAGAACCATCATCAACCAGCACGACTATGATTCACAGAACCCGAATCGACCCGATACCCCATAAAACCTGTCAGGTCTGCCTCATCTTCCTGCGCCGCGTCGGTGGCGGATATATCTTCATCCACCGTCTGTTGATGGAACACTTCGCGGAAATGTACGTGGAAACCCAAGATAAAACAGAAACTCAGTTAACGGTAAAATATCGCTGAAAGAAGGAGTATCCTATGTCTATTACGGAAATTGAACAAGCTATTACCCAATTATCCCCACAGGATTTCAAGCAACTGCGTGAATGGTTCGATGAACTTGAAGCGCAAAAATGGGATGAACAATTCGAGCGTGACGCTTTATCTGGCAAATTGGATAAACTCGCCGAGTAGGCGTTGAAAGATTATCGTAAAAGTTAGGAGCAAATCGAATGAACACATCCCAAGCGACTGCCGAAGTTTTCTGGAGCGCGTTCACCGCACTACCCACCGAAGAAAAACGCGCCGTGTTGCAATACATTATCCAGGACGAAGAATTACGCCACGACCTGATGGATTTGGCGGTGATTGAAGAGCGCCGAAATGAACCTGGGCGTCCGTTACGCGAGTATTTGCAGGAAAAGGCAAAGAAGCAATGACCTATCAGGTCATCATCCAACGTCCCGCCGAAAAAGAATTGGACGCGCTCGAAAAGCCCGTCTACAAACGCATCGTGACGCGGCTGCTGGCATTGGAAGAAGACCCGCGACCCGCAGGGGTGAAAAAATTACAAGGACAGGAAAGTTATCGCTTGCGCGTGGGGGATTATCGAGTTTTATACACCATCAGCAGATCACGAAAACCTCGCGTAGTTTGCGCTCTCTGGCGCAAATTAGGCGTTAGA